>JAMONK010000231.1 GCA_027065835.1 Thermococcus sp.
GGGGTTGAGGGCGATGTTCGGATGGGGGTTATAGTCCAGAGGCAGATAGACCCCGGGCTCTCCGGCGTGCTCTTCACGCGCTCCCCAAACGACCCCTCAAAGGCCCTCATCGAGCTCGTGGAGGGCCCCGCCGAGGAGTTTGTGAGCGGAATGGTGAGCGGGAAACGGTTCACCCTCCCCCGAGACCCGTCTGAGGCCGACGATCCTCTCCTCGGGGAGCTGCTGAGAGTCGGACTCGATGTGGAGGAGCTCTTCGGCAGACCACAGGACATCGAGTGGGCCCACGACGGCACCCTCTGGATCCTCCAGTCGAGAGACATAACGGCTTTCACCCAAAAACAGGAGAAGGCAGAGACGCCCGGGGGGTGGCACAGGCTCGCCGGAATCCCGGCCAGCCCCGGGAGAGCTCGTGGGAGGGCGTTCTTCGTTCTCGACGACCAGCCGCCGGAGGAGGCCGAAAAGCTCTTTCCCACGGGCGGGATCCTGGTAACGTACGTGCTCCATGCCGAGTACTACGGCCTCTTCATGAGGGCCTCGGGAATAGTCACGAAGGTCGAGAGCATCCTCTCGCATCCGGCGATAATAGCCCGGGAGCTCGGAATCCCGTGTGTCACCGGCGTTGACGTGGAGCTAATCCGCGAGGGTGATGAGGTCGTGGTGGACGGGGACGAGGGCGCGGTTTACGTCAAAAACCTCCGAAAGGCGTTGAGGAAGGTGGAGCTGTGGGCGGCGAGCTACACGGAAGACGAGCTCACGCGGAAACTGAGGGAGGATTACCTCCGGGCTTTGGAGTCGCTGGACGTGGAAAGGCTCGAGGAGACCATACTCTCGGCCTTCGAGCTCGTCAGGGAGCTCTACCCCTCTGACCGGGAGAGGGCATTCAACGTCTATCACTTCATCAACACACTCATGGAGGAGGAAACGCCGAGGATTCTGGGGGAGCGGTTTGACGTCGTGGGCGCCTTCACCCGGGCCGAGAGGGGCGAGGAGCCGAGGGACGGGACGGAGGAGAGGCTGTTCAGAATCTACCGCCTCCTCAAGGCCTTCATCAACTACACGGACGAGCAGGTTAGGGACATCCCCTCGATGCTGTTCGGGCTTTGAATGCGTTGGCACAACGACCTCCGAACGATCAAAAACCGTTTAAGCTCATCCCCCTCTTTTCCCCATGGTGAGACAATGACATCGGTCGGAATAATCGGGGATGGTGTGGCCGGTTTAACGGCAGCGGTAGCGCTCGCGAGGCGCGGATTTGACGTCACGGTCATCGGAAGGGGCTTTCGGAACACCAACTCCTACCTCGCTCAGGCGGGGATAGCGCTGCCCATCCTTGATGGGGACTCACTCAGGGCCCACTTCATCGACACCGTCAGGGCCGGCGGATACCTCAACGATGAGGAGGCGGTATGGAACGTCCTTAGCAGAGCCTCTGAGGCCCACGATTTCCTCACGTCCATAGGCCTCGAATTCGAGACCAGCGAGACCGAAGGTGGGCACTCGTTCCACAGAGTTTTCACTATAAGGAACGAAACTGGGAAGCACATGACGAACGTCCTTCACATGGCCGCTAGGGAGGCTGGAGTTAACTTCCTTGAGGGCTTTGTCGAGGAGCTTGGGGTGGGGGACCGTAGGGCATACGGCGTCTTTCTCAATGGGGAGTTCCTGAAGTTTGACGCTACCGTCGTAGCCTCTGGTGGCTTTGCCGGGCTCTACAGGTACACTGCGGGTTCGCCCTTGACCATCGGGCTGTTGATAGGGGACGCGGTGGTGAAGGGCTCCCCCGCAAGGGATCTGGAGTTCGTCCAGTTCCACCCGACCGGATACATCGGGGAGAACGGCGTCTTCCTGATAAGCGAGGCCGTCCGCGGTGCCGGGGCGAAGCTGGTGACTGAAGACGGTGAGCGCTTCGTTAACGAGCTCTCCACGAGAGACATCGTTGCGAGGGCGATATACAGGCAGATGCAGGATGGAAAGAGGGTTTACCTGGACGCCACGGGGGTGGAGGACTTCAAAGGGCGCTTTCCTCAAATATACGCTTTCCTGGTCAATGACGGCACGGATCCGTCGAAGGACATCATCCCGGTTTCTCCGATAGCCCACTACACGATGGGGGGGATAGCGGTCGACCTCTGGTACCGAACCGCCATCAGAAACCTCTACGCAGTAGGTGAGGCTGCGTCCAACGGCTTCCATGGGGCAAACAGACTGGCCAGCAACTCCCTCCTTGAGTGCGTTGTTTCCGGCCTGGAGGTTGCCAGAACCGTGGCGAGGGAGAGACCGAAGGTTGGTGAGGTTCCAGAACTCCCCTACGCATTTGACTCCCTCGGAGACGTTGACTCCATACGTGAGGTTCTCTGGGAGCACGCCGGTATCGTCCGGACCGAGGAGGGTTTAAGGGAAGGTCTCAGGGAGCTTGGGGAAACCGATGTGGATCCGAGGCTCAAGCTCCTCGCTGAAGGTGTCATCTCCTGTGCCCTGGTGAGGGAGGAGAGCAGGGGGGCACACTACCGCGAGGATTTCCCCGTTATGCGGAAGGTGTTTGAGAGACCGAGTTTCTTTGAAGGGGACTGCCACCTCTAACCAAAGGTGTCCAAAAACCCTTTTAATTCCCTTCTCTTTACCCCCTCCAAGGGGTGAGAAAATGAAGATGGAACGACTTGTTGAGGAGATCCTCAGACTCAAAGGGGAGAGGAACGCTATAATCATGGCCCACAACTACCAGCTCCCCGAGGTTCAAGACATAGCGGATTTCCTGGGTGACAGCCTCGAGCTGGCGAGGAAGGCCGTGAAGACGGACGCCGACGTAATCGTCTTTGCGGGCGTTGACTTCATGGCGGAAACGGCCAAAATTTTGAATCCTGGGAAGACAGTCCTGCTCCCGAGCAGAAGGGCCACCTGCGCGATGGCTAACATGCTGAAGGTCGAACACATCCTGGAGGCCAAGGAGCAGTATCCGGACGCTCCGGTGGTTCTCTACGTGAACACCACAGCCGAGACGAAGGCCTACGCCGACGTAACGGTTACCTCGGCCAACGCCGTCAAAATCGTTGAAAAACTCGATTCCGACGTGGTCATCTTCGGGCCCGATAAGAACCTGGCGAGCTACGTTGCCAGACAGACCGGAAAGAAGGTTATTCCAGTCCCAGAATATGGGCACTGCTACGTCCACAGGAAGTTCACCGTTGAGGACGTCGAGCGCGCGAGGGAGCTCTACCCCAATGCGAAGCTCATGGTTCATCCGGAATGTGCACCGGAGGTGCAGGAGAGGGCCGATATAATAGTCTCCACCGGCGGGATGATAAGACGTGCGCCAGAGCACGATGAGTGGGTCGTCTTCACGGAGAGGGAGATGGTCTACCGCCTTCAGACGCTCCACCCCGAGATAAAGTTCCACCCCGCGAAGGATGACGCGACGTGCATCGGCATGAAGGCGATAACCCTCAACCACATCTACGAGTCCCTCCGCGACATGAAGTACGCCGTTGAGGTTCCAAACGAGATAGCGGAAAAAGCCAGAAAAGCGATAGAGAGGATGCTGGAGCTCAGCTGAGTTCCCTTTTGTTTCCCGTGAACCTATCTCCCTTACTTCTTCGGCACGCTTATACTCCTCACCGTGTAGTGTTCAAGTGTTGCTCCCCTCTCAACGAACTCGTGGGGCCATATCTTGACGTTGTACATCCTGACGTTGTCACTCACCACCGCGTTGTCCCCTATGACAGAGTTCACTATCCTGACGTTGTCGCCGATCTCGACGTGCCTGCCCACTATGGAGTTCATAACCCGGACGTTGCTGCCCATCTTTACCCTGTCCATGACGACCGAGTGGAGGATCTCTGAGTTCGTTCCGATGATGGAGTAGTTGTCCACCACGGCATCTTCGAGGGCGGTGCCGTTCCCTATGGAGATGTGCCTCCCGAGGAGAACCCTTCCCTCCACGAGGAGTTTTCCCCGCTTTATCATGTCCCGTACCCGGTGGCGGAGGCCTTCGGACATCTCGGATCTGCCCTGCATATGGACGTCCTTGGTTACTTCGGAGGCATCCATATCCTCGGGTGAGAGGTTGCGGAGGAGGTACATCGCCGCGTTCAGATAGCGCTCTGGAGTCCCGACGTCGAACCAGTAGCCCTCCATAGGGTAACCGTAGACCTCGTAACCGTGTTCTATCAGGGCTGGGATGATGTCGCTCCCGAAGTCGAGCTTCTTCCCATCCACCATCTCCTTTGCCCAGGCTTCATTGAGGAACTCCCAGAAGTTCTCTGAGAGCAGGTAGATGCCCGTGTTGGCGAGGTTGCTTGGGGCATCCTCCGGTGAGGGCTTCTCGATGAAGTACTCTATCCTGTAGTCCCCGTCAACCTTCGCAACGCCGAATCCCGCAACGTCGTCGACGGGCTGGAGGGCTATGGTCATGAAGGCGTTCCTCTTCCGATGCCATTCGAACATCTTCTCCAGGTCCATCCGGTAGATGTTGTCGCCCTGGATCACCACCACGGGTTCTTTTATACCGTAGTAGTGCATGGTGTACCAGACGGCATCGCCGTTGGTCGTGCTCTCGTAGCGCGGCATATAGCGGATCCTCATCTCCTTTTCAAGCCCGTACTTCTTTTTGAGCCAGTACCCCTCACGGAAGTAGTCAAAGAGTGAGGTGTAGTTCACGTACCCCTTCACCCCAAGGTAGACCTCCTCGATACCGTCGCGCGCGAGGTTTAGGATGGAGTGCTCCAGGATGGGTTTGTTCAGAAGTCTCACGAGCCCCTTTGAGGTCTCGATGGTGAGCGGCCGCAATCGCGTTGCCTCGCCCCCTATTGGAATGACGGCTTTCTTTATCATGATGTCCCCCAGTTAATTTCGCTCACAAGGATAAAAGGCATTCTTTCACGGGGAGTGGTGCAGGAATATAGAAATCGAAATAAAGGGCCGCTGCCAGTTCAGGATGGAGGTGGGATCATGGTTTCACTTGACTATCTCCTTGGATTCCTACGTGAGGATGCCCCCTTCGGCGACGTCACGAGCGAGGCGGTGGTTCCGGAGGGAATCAATGCTAAGGCGGTGATCATAGCCAAGCAGGAGGGGGTTATAGCGGGCGTTGAGGAGGCTAAAGCCCTGTTCGAACACTTCGGGGTTAAAGTTGAGGTTAGAAAACATGACGGGGAGAGGGTGAGGAAGGGAGATGCCATCCTTGAGCTTGAAGGGGACGCACGCTCCATACTCCTCGTCGAGAGAACCGCTTTGAACGTCATGGGCAGGATGAGCGGCATCGCGACCGAGGTCAGAAGGCTGGTCGATAAGGTTAGGGCCGTGAATCCCAAGGTTCGCGTTGCCGGAACTAGGAAGACCCTCCTCAAGCAGATAGACAAGAGAGCGATACTCATCGGCGGCGGCGAGCCGCACCGCTTCTCGCTGAGCGACGCGATACTCATAAAGGACAACCACCTTGTCCTCGTACCTTTAGAGGAGGCAATAAAACGCGCTAAAGCCTTCAGCGTTTACAAGATCGTCGAGGTCGAGGTCGAGACCCTTGAGGATGCTCTAAAAGCGGCAAAAGCTGGAGCCGACGTTGTGATGCTCGACAACATGACCCCCGAGGAGATAGCCGGGACGATAGAGGCCCTAAATAGCGAGGGCCTGCGCGATAGGGTGAAGATCGAGGTTTCGGGCGGGATAATCCCGGAGAACATCGAGGAGTACGCGGCCCTGGACGTGGACGTTATAAGCCTCGGCTACCTCACGCACTCAGTCAGGAACTTCGACGTCAGCCTCGAGATAATCGGAAAGCTTTGAACGGAAGGTTT
>JAMONK010000232.1 GCA_027065835.1 Thermococcus sp.
CGCCGGGGCTACAGTAGAACTCTCTACCGGTGTGGGTGTAAGCATGGAGCTCTATGTGGTACCCCTCCCTCTCCAGGGTTTTGAGGTACGCCAGAAACCGAGGGTATTCCGTTATGGGATGCTTGCCGGCGTGGTCCGTGATCAGAAAGAGGTAGGTCTCGTTTTGGAAGCCGTATTCCGATATAACATCAGTTATCTCACGAAGGTCGCTGGAGTAAACCGGACTGACGTCATGAATCAGTATCAGGAGGGGATGATGAGTTTCAGGGGAAGTGGGGGGTGACCCCACCGACAGTAGAACGGAAACATCGGGACTCTCGGAGGTGCCCCCGCTTGGAACCTCCCACGGATGCGGGTAGAGCAGAGCAGGGTGAACGACGAGGACTAGAAGGAGAACCGCACCCGCGGCAGCAACCGTAGTCTTTAGCCTCACGAGACCACCGTCTTCATTAAAACACAAAATTAAAAAGGTTACGGCATCCAGCGTTCAAGGAAGGCCCTAACCCGTGATTTCCACTCGTCCGGATGGAACTTCAGGGTTCTGACGTGGGGTGCATCGGTCGCCCAAAGTTCAACGCTGGGATTGATGGCCCGGTTCTGTTCGTAAAACTCCCTCACCTCCCCGACTTCCACGAGGGGGTCCTTCCCCCCAGCTACGAGGAGAAGGGGCTTTTTGACCCTCCCTGCGTACTCCAGCATGTTGAGCTCTCTGGCTCCGCTGAAAAGCTTCATAAACGGCTTGGCAAAGTGGTATAACCACTCCGGCAGGTTGGCAAAGTACTTCAGACCCCTGGCCCCTGTCCTGTCCAGGTACATGGGCGGGCTATCGGCAACACCACAGCAGACCCTGTTGTCCTCCGCAAGCGCCCTTATGGTCAGCATAGCCCCCATTGAGAATCCGATGAGAGCGATCTGCCTGGAGTGCTCTGGCTGGTGGGCCTTCAGCCAATCCAGTGCGGAGAGAACGTCGAGGATCTCATCGATTCCTACGGTCGTGTATTTGCCCTCGCTCTCCCCGTGTGCACGGAAATCGAAGGTAAGGACGTTGTAGCCCTCCTTAAGGAGGAACTCAGTTGTTTCCTTCATGTAAACGTCGTCCCACCTGCTCCTGGTGTATCCGTGCAGGGGGATCACGGTTTTGTCGCTTCCGTTGGGGATCCACCATCCACTGAGCTTCAGCCCGTCCCTGGTCTCGATCGCAACGTCCTCGTAATCGTAGCCGAGGTCTTTGGGGGTCCACCCGCCAAGAACGCGGGGAGGCTTAACCATTTTATAAGCAATGAGGGCCGCAAATCCCAGGAACAGGACGATAATTAGAATAAAGAAAAAAAGCACCCATAACATCCCGGATCACTCCCCCGTGGAGGCTTTTACCACGTCAAGATGCTTCATGCTCCAGATAAGCGGCAGGGCCACGAGGACAAATATGGCCCCGACGGGGAAGAGAACCTTGTAGTTGCCGCCGGCGAGCTGTACTATGCCACCTCCCACCAGACCCGCTATAAGGATTGGGAAAGACTTGGTGGCTTCAAAGAAGCCGTAGTAGCGGCCGTTGAAGGCCTCCTTCTCGTATTTGGTTAGGAGGTCGCCTATAACCGGCCAGGAAGTGGCCATGAGCATTCCCCAGCCGATGCCCGCGAACCCTATGAGGGCGGTTACCTGAATCCTAGTGCTGATGAACCAGCCAAAGATGAAGGGTATCAGGAACATAATGCCGCCCAGGATTATCGATTTTCTCCTGCCAATCCTGTCGTACAGGGGACCACCGATAACCGCACCGATCAGCACCGTGATGTTGAAGAGCGCCATAATGGCGTTTCCAAGGGCCGTGACGCTTTTCGTACCCAGCACCGATTCCAGGATCCCAAAGAGGAACACCGCTATGAACTCAAAGCTAAGCCACCAGAGCATCTGGGCAACGTAGAAGCTCAGGAAATCCCTGTCAGAGATTATGGCGCGCAGGTAGTCCCAGAGGTTTTCCTCAGGGAGCTCCCCTTCAACGGTGGGTTCCCTAATGCGGAGATAGACGTAGAGGGCGGATCCGATCAGGAACACGGCAACGACGATAAATGGAATCCACAGGTAGCCCGCATCCGCCATAGCCTTGATTCCGTTGTTTACCCCCGTGACCTTCGTGGCCTTTGCGGCCAGTATGGCTATCATCCCGAAGAGGAACAGGTTTCCCATCCACTCGAAGAGCGTTATCACGCCGCTGGCCTTTCCGCGCTCACCACTTCTTATCACGTCCGGCATTAACGAACGGTACTGGGCCACGAAGAAGTACATGAAGAAATAAAACATGCTCAGCACGATCGCAAAGGCCAAAAGGCGTATCTTGGCAACGTAGCTCAGGTAGATGACCAAAGCGGTGAGACCGGCGAATACCCCTCCAACTAGGATAAACGGAGTCCTCCTGCCCCGTCCCGACGAGCGAATATCGCTGTAATAACCCATCAACGGGGGCACTATCAATCCCATAAGCCCCTGGAGTGACAGCACCGCGCCTATCACCGCTGGTGCGTTCGTGTAGCCATTCTGGAGCAGTTTAAAGGTCAGTCCCTTGTTTATTGCCCATCCCGTGCTCATACTGAAACCCAGCAGCGCCAGGCTCAGTATCATTCCCCAGCTGAACTTTCGGTCTCCCATTTGAACCACCTATCTACACTATATAGTCTATGTAGTCAGTAGCGGAGTTATGAACCGTGGCTTTTTTACTCTTTCGGTTTACCTTATTTTAACGGGACGGGTATATCCACGGCAATCGCAAGAATTACCATGCCGGTGGAGGGTAGCGGACACCAAAGTTTTAAGTGATCTTTACATCATCCAGCAGGACGTGGAGGGTGGATATGAGAAAGCCGATGCTGATAGGACATCGAGGCATCCGGGGCAGACTTGAAAACACGCTTCCCGCCTTCAGGAGGGCAGTCCAGTACGCGGACGGGATAGAGTTCGATATAAGGTCCACCGGGGACGGAAGACTCGTGGTACATCACGACCCGGTATTCCGCTCCAATGGAAGGGGGTACCAGATTCGTGAACTGACGCTCCTGGAGATACGGCGGCTGCATCCCAACGGAAAGATAATCCCCACGGTGAAAGAGATATTCCGGCGGTTTCCGGGGATGTTCCTGGACGCGGACATCAAAGAGGCCCCCACCGTGGAGCCCGCACTCCGAATAGCGGAAAGAACGAAGAGCATTGAAAGAACGGTTTTCTCGTCTGAAAACCCTGAAATCGCCAGGAGACTTTTGAGGGAGTGTCCAGATTGTAAAGTTGGGTTCTCTATTGTGGGCTACGCTTCATCCCTTCGCCTTCCCAGGATAAAAGGTCTCTACTCGGTACACGTGCCAATAGACGCGGTTTCCTACATCGGATACCACCAGCTCGCTGTTCTTCTGAAAACCCTCAGAAAGCGCGGGCTTAGGATCTACCTATGGAACTACGAGATGGACGAGCTCTACTGGGTTCCCAGGCTTTTCCAGCTAGTTGACGCCGTCATCTCCGACAACCCGGTCAGGCTGAGAAAGGTTTTTACGGGTTTATGGGGCATGGTATGAGGGTGATTTAGTGGTGGAGGAGAAGATCCTAGTGCTCGGCCATAGAGGATATTCGGCCAAGTACCCCGAGAACACACTTCTGGCCTTCAGAAAAGCTATTGAAGCAGGTGCGGACGGAATCGAGCTGGACGTGTGGATGAGCAGAGACGGAGAGATCGTGGTCATTCACGATGGAACCGTCGACAGGACCAGCAATGGAAGCGGTAAGGTAAAGGAGATGACCCTGGAGGAGCTGAGGGAACTCGACTTTGGGAACGGGGAGAGGATCCCAACCCTCGAGGAGGTCTTTGATGCGGTTCCCGAAAACGCCGTGGTGAACGTTGAGATCAAAGACGTTGACGCCGTCAAGAGAACCGCCGAGATCATAGGAAACAACGACCCATCAAGGGTTGTGGTATCTTCGTTCCTAATCGATGCCCTGAGGGAGTACAGGGGGCATGATCGTGAGACCAGGCTCGGGATACTGATCGACAGGGAGGAGGTACTCGCCCAGCTTCCGACCCTCATCCAGGAACTCGGACCATGGTCCCTCAATCCGCCAATAGACGCGATGTCCATACTGGGCGTCGATAAGACCGTCGGAGCGCTTCGGATGGCGAAAGGTGCGGGGCTTAAGGTCCTCCTCTGGCCTCTCAACGACGATGCATACTACACCAACGACAATCTGGTTCGTCTCGGCGGGCTCTTCGATGGGGTCATAACCAACGACATCGAGAGAATGACATCTTACCTAAGGAGACTTGGACTCAGGTGAAACCGAATCCCTAATATACCTCTTCGCTTTTTCTTCATCCTTGGTGGGTGATGATGGACAGGTTCATCCTTTCCCTCGACGAGGGGACAACCTCTGCAAGGGCCATAATCTTCGATAGGAACAGCGAGGTTCTCGGGGTTGGCCAGTACGAGTTTCCCCAGTACTACCCAAAGCCAGGCTGGGTGGAACATAACCCAAGGGAAATCTGGGACGCTCAGCTCAGGGCTATAAAGACCGCCATTGAGCGCGCTGACGTAGAACCGGGCCAGATAGCGGCTATTGGGATAACCAACCAGCGAGAGACCACTATGATCTGGGACAAAAGCGGTAAGCCACTCCACAACGCTATAGTGTGGCAGTGCCGGAGAACCGCAGATATGATCGAGGAGATAAAGCACGAGTACGGTGATGCGATCAAGGAGAAGACGGGCCTCATCCCGGACGCCTACTTCTCGGCCAGCAAGCTTAAGTGGCTTCTCGATAATGTTCCGGGCCTGAGGGAGAAGGCGAAGAGGGGGGAGGTACTCTTCGGAACGGTCGATACGTTCCTCATATACCAGCTTACCGGCGAGCACGTAACCGATTACTCCAACGCCTCAAGGACGATGCTGTTCAACATAAAGAAGCTCGAGTGGGATGACGAGTTGCTCGAGATCTTCGGTATCCCCGAGGGCGTCCTTCCGGAGGTGAGGGGATCAAGTGAAATCTACGGCTACACCAAAAAGGAGCTCTTAGGTGCGGAGATTCCAGTGAGCGGGGACGCCGGCGATCAGCAGGCGGCGCTGTTCGGTCAGGCTGCTTTTGAAACCGGTATGGTCAAAACCACCTACGGAACTGGGAACTTCATCCTCGCCAACACCGGAAAGATGCTCCTCTACTCCAACAACCTCCTCACAACCATCGCATGGGGTCTGAGGGGGAAGGTGAGCTACGCTCTCGAAGGGAGCGTCTTCATCACGGGGGCGGCCGTTCAGTGGCTCCGTGATGGGATAAAGATCATCAAGAGGGCACCGGATACTGAGGAGCTGGCCACCAGCCTGGAAAGTAATGAAGGGGTCTACTTCGTGCCGGCATTTGTAGGCCTTGGTGCCCCCTACTGGGACCAGTTCGCGCGCGGACTGATAATCGGGATAACGCGCGGAACGGGGAGGGAACACCTAGCGAGGGCAACGCTTGAAGCCATAGCGTATCTGACCAGGGACGTCGTAGAGGAGATGGAGAGGCTCGTGGGTATAAAGGAGCTCCGCGTTGACGGTGGAGCAACCGCGAACGATTTCCTCATGGGGTTCCAGGCGGATATACTAAACAGAAAAGTCGTCAGACCCGTCGTGAAGGAGACAACGGCACTCGGCGCAGCCTATCTGGCGGGGCTGGCCGTCGATTACTGGGAGAGTTTAGACGAAATAAAGAACCTCTGGAGGGCGGAGAAG
>JAMONK010000233.1 GCA_027065835.1 Thermococcus sp.
AGGCTCTGAGCGATTTTGGGCTCGACGGGGATGGGATCGAGAAGGTTCTCTCGCTGATCGAGATCAAGGGGAAGCCGGACGAGGTCCTTCCAAAGGCCGAAGAACTCTTCACGAGCGAGGAAGCGAAGGCGGAAATCAAAAGGCTCTACGAGCTGGTTGACCTTCTCGATGCATATGGCGTGAAGGAGAAGATCCTCATAGATCTCGGCATAGCGAGGGGCTTCGATTACTACACGAGCATAGTCTTCGAGGCCATAGCGCCCAACGACCTCGGCATAGGTTCGATAGGCGGTGGTGGGAGGTACGACAACCTCATCGAGGTCTTTGGAGGCAAGCCAACCCCGGCGACCGGCTTTGCCGTAGGGGTCGAGAGGCTGATTCCGATCCTCGATTGGAAGGGCCTCATTCCCGAGCCGAAGCTGAGACCGGACGTTTACGTGATTCCGATTGGAAAGGAGCCGGAGCTCAAAAGAGCCGCCGTGGAGATAACTTCCTCCCTAAGGGGGGCCGGAATCACGGCCGATTACGAGCTGACCGGAAGGAAGCTGAGGAAGGCCCTCGACTACGCAGGAAAGCTCGGCGTCCCCTACGTCGTCCTCGTTGGGAAGAGGGACCTTGCAGAGGGCAAAGTAACGATAAGGGACATGGAGAGCGGCGAGCAGAGGACAGTGGAAAAGAAGATGGTTGTTGGAGCTCTCTCCGGGCTGTTGAAAGCCTGACTACCTCTTCGCCTCCACCTTGAACTCCCTCGCCTTCTTTTTCATCCTCCACTCCTCGAAGCGGCGGACGAAGGGACAGCGGGAGCGCCACCTCATGTACGCGTTCCTCAGCCATTTCACCGCGATCACCTCAATCCCAACTGGTCATCACTGACCGTCTAGATCCTCTGACCTTCTGCCGAAAAAGATGCCGCCTGGCTGTTTGAGGGTAGATCAATGACCAAAAAGGGAAAATACGGGGTAATGATTAATCGACCCAGTGATGGTTCTCGTAAACCGCAACGTCCGGCCCACTGATCGGGTACGCCGTGACCACTTCGTAGTACACGTACCCGCTGTAGTACTCCTTTTCCAGAACGACCTTCATCTCACTTATCCCATAATCGCTGTACTGGTAGTAGGGGAGGTAGTAAGTTATGACCGCCTTTGAACCGTCGAAGTAAACGTTGCCGTATTCTATGGTTTCCTCTATTAAATAGACGATGTCGTAGCCGTCCATGGTCTCCGGTAGTTCCCTTCCATCGATGTACTGCCCCATGGGGTAGAAGGTGGTCTTCTCTTTGTGGTCCATTTCGTAACCCAGAACGTGTCTGTCCCAAACGTGCTCCTGGGCCCAGTCTGGGAAATAGACGTCGTGCCCGTAGAAAGTCGCGTCAAAGTAGTACGTGGCGGCGTACGTGAACTGCCCGTAGTCTGTGCTCAGGGATGCTGCCCGTGCCCCCGGAAGCTGCGAGATAGAAAGCACCATCAGCCCCAGGAACAGGGCAACGATGTATTTTATCCTGCTTCTCATGGATAGCACCGTACATCATAGTCCGTGGATTCTTAAAGGTTTCGCCATACCAGTGAGGGCGCTGGGAGTGCTGGATGTGTGAGGGAGATGACAGGGGTTTTCAGTGCCACGTCACAACCCTGTGGGTGACCCTTCCGGCGATGGCATCCTTCAAAGCGGTTTCCATTATTTCCAGGCCCCTCTCAGCCAGTTCCTCCGTTATAACTAGGGGGGGAGTTATCCTGATGACGTTCCCGAACATTCCGTAGCTTGGCAGGATGAGGCCCAGCTCGAAGGCGCGCCAGCATATCCGTCCCGTCAGCTCCGGGTCGGGCCGTCCGTCCGGTTTGACGATCTCCGCCCCTATCATCAAACCCTTTCCACGGACGTCGCCGATTACCTCGTAATCCTCCTGCATCTCCCTCAGACGTTTCTGGATGAACTCTCCGACGCGGAGGGCGTTTTGGATGAGGTTCTCCTCCTCGATTATCCCAAGCGTCGCGTGGGCGGCCGCGGAGATCACGGGATTCGCGGCGGGTGTCAGCAGGGCGGAACCACCGGTCATCTCCATCAGCTCCCCCCTTCCGATGACGCCGCTGAGCCCCATGCCACTGGCCACCCCCTTTCCAAACGCCAGCAGGTCCGGTTTAATCCCGAACCACTCGCTCGCGAACCACCTCCCGGTTCTCCCGATTCCGGTCTGCACCTCGTCCATGGCCAGAAGTATTCCGTGCTCGTCAAGGAGCCCCTTTAGCTCAATGAAGAAGTTTTCGGGGGGTACGACTATCCCCGCATCTCCCTGTATCGGTTCGGCTATGAGAACGGCTGTTTCATCGGGAGGAAGGACGTGGGCAAAGATGTAGCTCTCAAGGTAGTCGAGGAAGTGGTTTATTAGCTCATCGGGCTCTTCATAGCCGTTTACCATCCAGATGTTCCTGTACGGGTTTGGATACGGCACCCAGACGACGTTTGGGACGAGCGGTGAGAATCCCCTCTTCTGGGAGCTCTGGAATGCGGCTATCGAGGTCGCCCCGTAGGTCTGCCCGTGATAGGCACCGATGAATGCTATGACCCAAGGCCTTCTTGTGGCGAAGCGGACCACTTTCATGGTCAAATCCAGTGCATCGCTTCCACTCAGGCCGAAGAGAACTTTTGGACTATCTACTGGGGCCTTCCCCGCCAGCATCTCCGCCACCTCTATGGCCCGCTCGCTGTAGGTGTAGCCCATCATCGAGTGTTGTATCCTCTCGACCTGGTCCTGCACCTCCTTCACGAGCCTTGGGTGGGCGTAGCCGGTGGAAGCGGCGGCGGCCCCGGCCAGAAAGTCGATGAACGCGTTACCGTCCACGTCTTCAATGATAGCCCCATGCCCCCTCTCCGGAACGAGTGGGAAGAGCTTCACCCCCAGACCCGGGGAAACGACACGTCTTTCTCTCTCTATAAGTTCCCGGGCCTTTGGGCCTGGAGGTTCAACGATTATTTTTGGATAATCAGAAGTCATTCTCATCGCCTCGGACGCATAAAAGTGAAAAAACGAAAGGCTATGGATTGGCGGCTATAAACTCGCTCGTGAACTTCTTGATCACGGGGTACAGCAGTATCAGCCCGAGCAGGTTTGGTATCGCCATCAGACCGTTCATCATGTCCGAGAAGTTCCAAACGCTCTCAAGGCCGCCCACTGCGCCTATGTATATGAAGATTACCCAGAGGATGTTGTAGCCAACGTGAAGCGGGTGGTATACACTTGCGAACTTCTTCGGGTCCCTCGTAATCCACTTGGTCAGGTACATGATGTTCTGCCTGCCGTAATAGTTCCACGTTATAACCGTCGAATACGCGAAGAATATGACGCCGATGACGACCATAACCTCACCGAGATGCCCGAATGCCCTTGCGAAGGCCTCCTGAGTCAAGGCAGTGCTGGTCTTTCCGGTTGTCCACGCCCCGGTGGCGACTATTGAGATCCCGGTCAGCGAACAGATTATGAGCGTGTCGATGAAGGGACCGAGCATTGCGACGTGGCCCTGTCTTGACGGGTTGTCGGTTCTGGCGGCTGAGTGTGCCATTGTTGCGGTTCCGAGACCAGCCTCGTTCGAGAACAGGCCCCTGGCAACACCCCACCTTATGACCGTTCCTATGGCGCCGCCGGCAACGGCCTTCCCAGTGAATGCGTCCTTGAATATCAGTCCTATGGCGTGGGGCAGCTGACCCGCGAACTTGATCCATACCCCTATGGCGAATATGAAATACACCACCGCCATGAAGGGAACGAAGTACCCTGTGAACTCGCCGATTCTCTTGATGCCCCCTATGGTGACCAGGAACGTTAGTATGGCGAACGCGATTCCGGTCACCCAGAACGGCACGTGGAACGCCACCTTCATGCCCAGGGCCAGGGAGTTTGACTGCGTCATGTTTCCAATTCCGAAGGCAGCAATAGCCGCAAAGGTCGAGAACAGTATTGCGAGGACTTTCCCCAGCGATGGCATGGCGTGGCCCCTTGCGAGGTAGTACGCCAGTACCAGGAACAGGATCGTTATGATCCATGCCCCTACCATTGCCCCGCCGCTGAGCCTCATGGCGTCCATTCCGACAAACGCCGCGAATATCAGCACGAATATCGTGGCTAGATACCTTGCCCCGGCCGGTATCTTTATCTCCGCGAGGCCCTTCTCCAGGGCGTTGAACGTGCCGCCTATCATGGTTCCGTCGGGGAGCTTGTCCCTGAACGCAACACCCAGGAGTCCCTCGGAACCCCTCGTGGCCATACCGAACAGGGCGGTCATCCACATCCAAAACAGGGCACCAGGACCGCCGTGGTAGATAGCCGTGGCCACACCTGCTATGTTGCCTATACCAACGGTTCCAGAGAGGGTTGCCATCAACGCCTGGAACGGGCTGATGTCACCCTCGCCTCGTCTCTTTCTTCCTTCCTTACCAAACGTATACCTAAGGGCCCAGCCAAGGCGAGTGACCTGGATCCCCCTGAGCAAAATGGTCAGAAAAATTCCCGTGCCCAGAAGCAGGATCATTATTGGGGGGCCCCAGACCAGCCCGTCCAACCAGTTAATAAAGCTCATCACTCCCATGTACACACCCCCTTCCGGTCCAGGTTCGCTGCGATACTGAACGACAAAAAAATGGTTTATTGATGTGGTACTGCACCTTTACGAAGTAGCACTATATACCCCAAAATATTTAAACCTTTGGTTGATAAAGTAGTGATTTTGCCGGTATAATCTTGCTATACTTCCACACCCGGAGGGATAAGCATAAAAACCTCGAAGGGGACTACCTGAGGGATGATGAGTCTGGAGCCCCCTGATCGGTGAAGAAAAGTTTACGGGGCTGACCGCCGTGATAAAGAACCGCCTTTGCAGGGAGTACCTCACTGAGATAGACAGGCTTGAGCGTTCGATAGTCGAGCTGGAGGAGCAGATAACCGAACTCAAGATGCAGCTACGGCTCAAGGTGGACGAGGCCAACGGCCTTTCCATCGAGAACGCGAGCCTCAGGCACAAACTCGAACTCATGAACCGCAGAGAAAGAGCCCTTCTACGTCTGTTGAAGTCCATTAATGCCCCTTTCGTCTTCGTGGACGAGGAGCGCTTTGAGGACGTTGACGTTGACCTCGGTCCAGATTCAAAGGAATGAGAAAACCTTAATAGACCTACCTCGTTTTCTACTTCAACTCAAGAGGTGAGGATAATGAGCATGGATATGACCACAAGGATGTTTAAGGAGGAAGGTTGGATAAGGAAGCAGTGCCCCAAGTGCGGTAAGTTCTTCTGGACCCTCGATCCCGACAGGAAGACCTGCGGGGACCCGCCGTGTGACGAGTACTCGTTCATCGGAAAGCCGGGGATACCGAAGAAGTACACCCTGGAGGAGATGAGGGAGGCCTTCCTGAGCTTCTTCGAGAAGCACGGCCACGGAAGGGTGAAGCGCTTTCCCGTTCTGCCGCGCTGGCGCGACGACGTTCTCCTCGTCGGGGCTTCGATCATGGACTTCCAGCCGTGGGTCATAAGCGGTGAGGCCGACCCGCCCGCGAACCCGCTCACCATAAGCCAGCCCTCGATTCGCTTCACCGACATAGACAACGTTGGAATCACCGGCAGACACTTCACGATATTCGAGATGATGGCCCACCACGCCTTCAACTACCCGGGGGAGCCGATCTA
>JAMONK010000234.1 GCA_027065835.1 Thermococcus sp.
TCACCCCATTCAAGGAGCTCTAGACCCAGCTCAAGGGAGCCCTTTATGGCGGCGCTCTCGTCGCTTATCGGCCTGTAGCCCCTGTCAAGGAGGTTTCTGAGGTTCGTCTCGCTGAACTCGAGCTCGTTCACGTTGAGGAACTTCGCTCCGAGATTATCGAGGAACTCAGCGTACCACCTCATCCTCTCGAACCCCCCAGGAATCGAGGGGATCTCGCCCCCAACGTCCCAGTCGAAGTCGAAGGCGTTCCTTATGTTCTCGATTTCAACTTTGAAGAGCTTTGAGTTCGGGTTGAAGAGGTCGGGATGGAAGCGTATCTCGTCCAGACCGACATCGTAGAGCTTTTCGAGGTTCTTCTTCGTGGCCAAAGCGCCGGTTGTGTAGAGGTGTATGTGGAAGGTTTTTCCAAAGCGCTCCTTAAGCGCGCGGATGTACTCAACGGTCCTGTCGAGCCTCGCAAGAGGATCGCCACCCGTGACGCCGGCCCCCCTGGCCTCCTGAATTCGGGCTTCTTCGATCACGTCGTCAAGGCTTTTTACGGGCCTCTCGTTGGCATAAACCACGTCTTCCCTCCGCCAAGGACTCAGCGGGCAGTAGAAGCAGTCCCTAGGGCAGGCCCCGGTTGTGAAGAGGACAAGCTTCTCACCTCTAACGCAGAGCCGACAGCCCCTCGGTAGCTCGCGAACGACGTATGAGAAGTAAGACGTCTCCCGTACCAAAGAACTCACCTCGCTAACCATAGCCCCGCCAAGGGGTTTAAAAAGGTTGACGGGCAAAGTTGTGCAGATGCCTATGAGGGAGAAGCCGAAGTACCTGCCGCCCACCCTGAGGGACAAGCACCGCTACATCGCTTTCCAGATAGTGGGGGAGAGAAGGTTCACATCCAAGGAGGTGAGGAAAGCCATCTGGGATGCGAGCCTCTCAACGCTGGGAACCCTGGGCTCGGCGAGGGCAAAGCCCTGGTTCATCAAGTTCGATGAGAAGAGCCAGACCGGAATCGTCAGGGTCGACAGGAAGCACGTCGAGGAGCTGCGCTTCGCCCTGACACTCGTAACGGAGATAAACGGCTCAAGGGCCCTCTTTAGAACCCTCGGCGTTTCTGGAACGATGAAAAGGCTGAAAAGAAAGTTCCTGGCGGAGTTCGGATGGCGCTAGCGAAGGAAGGGGATCGCCTTATCGACCCGGTTCTCGTAGACCCTCATGTACCTCAGACACGCGTTCTTCCAGGTGAAGTCCTCCCTGGCATGCCTCTTTCCATTCGCCCGGAGCAGTTTAAGGGTCGCTTCATCAAGCTCCCACGCCCGGACTATCGCCTTCGCAAGGGCCAGCGCATCCCGGGGGGGTACCAGAATTCCAGTGGCATTCTCCAACCCTTCCCCGAGGTCCACAACGGTGTCCTTGATTCCACCGACGGCACTGCCTATGGGTATCGCGCCGAGGCACATCGCCTCGAGCTGCACCAGCCCAAAGGGCTCGAAGTACGACGGGACGATAACGAAGTCCATCGAGCCGTAGAGTTCACGAACGAACTCCCTTGGAAGAAGCTCCGTGACGACGTGAACGTTGGAAGGGAATCTCTGTTCAACCGCCTTCGCCCAGGCTTCAAGCTCCGGATCCCCCTTTCCCACCACCAGGAACCTCATGTCTTTGAAGGAGGGGTCTTTTGAGAGGATCTCAATGGCGTGGAGCAGTGTATCGACTCCCTTCTGCGCTTTATCGAAGCGTCCTATGAACATGAAGGCTTTCCCGTCGCTCAAGCCGAAGCGCTCTAAGATGCGCCTCCTCCTCTCCTCCCTGGGAAGGTCCTTCGTCTCCATGAGTCCCTCGTTCCAGAAGGAGCAGTCTATGCCGTTGAAGACGTGGGTGACCTTGCCCTCGAAGTGCTTGAAGAAATCCCACTCCTCCCATAGGTAGCTCCTGCTGACTGTCGTTACAGCGTCCGCTATGTACCCGGCGGTGTGCTCGGGGTCTATCTCGGGATAGGGGGCCAATTCGGGGAGGTTGGCTTCATGGAAGTACCTGGCCGGGATCTTGGCCTTGTTGAGCCGGTGAACAGTGAAAACACCCTTTACCCCGAAGTACTTCTTCAGAAGACCAAGGGCGAAGACGGTGTGCCAGTCGTGGGCGTGGACGACGTCGGGCATGAACTCCCCGACAAGTTCGTTCATCAGGCCCACAGAGGCCTTGCCGAACAGAACGGCCTTTTCCAGCATGCCGTCCCAGCCGGGCCCGTAGACGTCCGAATTGGAGAGGACGCCACCGCCGAAGGTGTAAACCGTGACCCCATTCTCTTCTCTCTTCCGCACGGTCACCTCCACCCTTTTCCCTGAGGAGAAGAGCCTGAACTTTGTAAAGGGTTTCCCAAGGCCCCTTCCATGATCGGGGGTGAAAACAACGACCTCGTTTCCAGCAGAGGACAGGCCCTCCGCAATACTGGTTACCGCCTCCGCGAGGCCACCCACCTTCACCGGTAGGTACTCAAACCCTATGATCAGAACCCTCACTGCCATCACCCCTCACTTTCATATACAATCTAAGGAATATATAATTGAAAAGAAAGAACGGTCTCACTCAAGGAGTATGAACCTCTCCCCCTCAACGTCCTCGAAGTAGCTTCCAATTCCACCCACCTTTAGCTCGTCGCCGTTGTACCTGAACGTGACGTTTGCCGTGAGGGGGGTGTACTCGTAGCTCACTATCTGACCATCGAGGGAGACCGGCTTTTTGGTGTCTATCATCCTTCCGACGATCTCGGTCTTCTTCGGCAGCCTCGAAAACTTCAGAACCGTGATGAGCGTTCTTATGTTAACGAGGGCGAGGGGTTTGGACAGGGCATCGTACTCAAGGGGTTTGATGACCTCGCTGTTGTCGAAGTATATCGTGTAGAACCAGTGCATGTAGTTCTGAATTATCCTGGGGCTCTTAGCCCAGAACGAGTAAAACTTCTCTCTGCGCCTGTCCTTTGGAAGGGCGCCGAAGAAGAGGGCGTAGTCAATGTCGCCGATTATCCAGCTCGCCATGAGCCACGGGGCACCGCCGCTCTTGGCCAGCAGTATGTTCTCCCCCTCAAGCCACTCCGGAACCTCGCCGAAGTTGCTGATGATGACGAAGACAACATCCTTCCTGCGCTTTATCTCCTCCTTCAGAAGCTTCAGGAACTCGAACGGCGTGTTGATCAGAACCTCGTGCTTTGCGGTGCGTATAACGTACTCCGCACGTTCAATGGTGTTATCAAATCCCTGGATGGTCCATATCTCCGGGAGCTCCTCCCCGTGAACCTCGCGGTAGAGCTCAAGGAACGCACCCTTCAGCTCCTCGATGTCGGATACGAACTCCTCTTTGACCTTCTCAAGAACCACCTCGGGGTTGACCGGTTTGTATAACCGTGGAGAACCGTGCATCACGTCCACAAAACCCTTCCTGTGAAGGGAACTGAGAACGTCGTAAACCCTCGTGTGAGGGATTCCACTCTCTTTGGTTATGTCCGTGGCCTTGCTCGGGCCGAGCTTGAGAAGGGTTATGTAGGCGACGCTCTCGTACTTGGTCAGGCCCAGCTTCTGAAGTTTATCAATGATCTCATCTTCCCTCATGGCGATACCCCCAAATTCTTAAGTTCACTCATCAAAGTTTAATCATCGCTAGTGATACTTGAGGTGATCAAAGTGTATAAAATTTTCGGGTTCAGAGGGGATGAAACCTTTGGAAGGGTGGCGCTCGTCGAGTTCTCGACGCCTGTGGAAGGGGACGAAACCTACGCGTACCTTCTGGGGAGCTTCAACGCCTTCAACGAGGGCAGCTTCCGAATGATGAGGGACGGAAGAAGATGGAGGTTAAAGGTGGAGCTTCCCGAGGGTACCTGGTACTACGGATTTTCCGTGGGCGGGAACTACACAGCCGATCCCGAGAACCCGGAGAAAACGACCTACAAAAGGGATTCCTACAAATTCGAGCGCACCGCAAGCGTGGCCACGATCACCGGAGACGAAGAGGTGCTTCACGTTCCATCGCTGCTGTACCTCTACACGTTCTCAGACAGAACCCACGTACTCCTGAGGGCGAAGCGCGGAAGGGTTAAGGAGGCAATGTTCGTGGCAGATGGGAGGGTGCCAATGAGGAGGAAGGGAAAGGACAGTCTGTTCGAGTACTTCGAGGTCGTTGTCCCCGTCGGGGGAAGGATGGAGTACTCGTTCGAAATCACCATGGGTGACGGTGAAACCCGGTACCTGGGTCCCTTCGAGGCCGTCCCTCAAAGGATCAGCGCGCCGGAATGGGTCCTTGGGACCGTTTTCTACCAGATAATGCCGGACCGGTTCGCCATGGGGCTTGAAAGTAAGGATCCCGTCACAGGAGACGAGAACCTCTATGGAGGAGACCTCAGGGGTGTAAGGAACCACCTCGACCACCTTTCCAGACTGGGCGTAAACGGGCTCTACCTCACCCCAATTTTCGAGTCAAAGACATATCACGGCTACGACGTTGAGGACTACTTCCACGTTGCGGGGCGGCTGGGTGGTGACGCGGAGTTTGAGCCCCTCGTGAGGGAACTGAAGGCCAGGGGGATAAAACTAGTTCTCGACGGTGTTTTCCACCACACGAGCTTCTTCCATCCATATTTCCAAGACTTGATCAGGAAAGGCGAGGGGAGTGAGTACAGGGAATTTTACAGGACGACCGGATTTCCCGTGCTCCCCGAGGAGTTCATCGAGATCCTCAGCTCAAGGCTCCCCTGGGGGGAGAAGTACCTCAGGCTGAAGGGGATGGAGAGAAACTACGAGAGCTTCTTCTCGGTGTGGCTGATGCCGAGGTTGAACCACGACAGCCGAAGGGTACGCGAGTTCATGGTTAACGTCATGAGGTACTGGCTCGAAAGGGGCGCTGATGGATGGCGCCTCGACGTTGCCCACGGCGTTCCACCTGGGGTCTGGAGGGAGGTTAGAGAGAGGATGCCGGAGGACGCTTACTTGGTCGGGGAGGTCATGGACGACGCAAGGCTCTGGCTGTTCGAGGCCTTCCACGGTGTCATGAACTACCGCCTGTACGATGCGTTGCTGAGGTTCTTCGTTACGGAAGAGATAGGCGCAGAGGAGTTTTTAAACGAACTTGAGCTTCTGAGCGCGTACTACGGGCCGGCGGAGTACTTCACCTACAACTTCCTGGACAACCACGACACGGAACGCTTCCTCGACTTGGTCAACGGAGATGTGGAGAAGTACCTCTGTGCACTTGCGTTTTTAATGACGTACAGGGGGATCCCGTCCATATTCTACGGCGACGAGATCGGACTGAGGGGGAACGGGGAGGGCATGGCATCAGGTAGAACGCCCATGAGGTGGAACCCGGAGAACTGGAACACAAAGGTGCTCACCGTGACTAAGGAGCTGATAAATTTGAGAAGGTCCAGCAGAGCCCTTCAAACCGGGGAGTTCCGACCACTGGAGTTCAGGGAAAAAGTGCTCGTGTACGAGAGGATGGAGGAGGACGAGCGTGTTCTGGTAGCGATCAACCTCTCGGACGGTGCCGTTGAGATAGCGGTTCCCTGGGAACGCGGGATGAGGGTGGTTGCCCCGCGCTCCTTCCTCATCCTAAGGCGTGCCCCCCAAAGGTACACC
>JAMONK010000235.1 GCA_027065835.1 Thermococcus sp.
CTCAATGAAGGTCGGGGTCCCGTCTTTCCGAAGATGAACCTCCACCCATCCGGAGTTCGTGGTCACGTTTATCTTGTTAGAGGCCGGACCCCAAGTCTCATTTAAGTACCCAGTCTGATTGGTTGCGTTTATGAATTCCCAGAAGGTAACGTTGACGCGGAAGGCGTAACCGTCGGCCAGCTTTTTGATAGTCACGTTCTTGCTCCTGAGGAGGTTCTCAATGTAGTTCACGTTGAGGGAGCCCTTGGCCTGCCTGTAAAGGTCATCGCTACGGGAAACGTTGTACCATTTCCCATCAACCTTGAAATATGCGCTGGTACCGTTGATGAAGTAGGGCCAGTCCACGTTGATGTTCATCCCCATGGTGTGCATCTTGAGGCTTATGTTGCCCGCCTCAATGCCGGCGCTCTTGTTGAAGGCCCCAACGGCACGGCCGGACATCGTCATATTAACAGTCCTGTTTGTGGAGGGATCCGTGAAGTACATGCTCATCGAAAAGTTCTGATCGTACTTGGCAGTTTCAATGTTCCCAAGGGCCGTTAGGACTTTCTCCTTCGTCAGCCCAACACCGTTTCCTATACACCCACTTGCCGCGATCACAAGACCCAGCAGGAAAAGTGCTATCAGCTTCTTCATGGCACTACCCCCAATAGTTTCACAAAAAGAATCACAGCCTTACCTTAAATACTTTTTCTATTCAAATTTTGCATACTATTAAATAGAGTTAGCAAAAAATGAAGATCACAGCTCCCCAAATTTTTGGAGGAGTATGCGAAGGTCTGTCTTAAATGGCTCACTGGCTTTTTTGATCTCTTCCTCAAGGAGGGTAAGGAATTCCCCCTCGTCCGCGGCTTTGTCCCAAATATCCCTAACGAGCTTTTCCACGTCTTCGTAGTACTCGAGATAAGGCCTCGCCTCGAATAGGGCATTTTCCAGCTTTTCATTCATGTCCACCACCCCTCATCCAGTAATACCAGAACCTCATGGCATCCTCCTCAAGACCCGCTATCATGAAGTACCGGATTATCGCCACATTTATGAGCAGCAGGAGAATCAGGAGGATGTTATACGCGGGTATCGCATAGCTCAGGAAAGCGAAGTAGTCCCACATGAAGTGAAGAATGATGGCCAGGAGAAAAAACGAACCCAGGGTAACTTGTTTCCCCTCCGCCTTCAGACCGTAGCCAACGCCGATAACCGCGGTCCACGCAGCGTGGGCAAAAGGTGTTAAAAATGCCCGCATTATGGTAACGTGAACCCCGTAACCCAGCCCGTATAGAAAGTTCTCGGTCGCGGCAAAACCGAGGCCTGCGGCAGCACCGTAAACCAGGCCGTCCATTATACCGTCCATCTGTCCCATTCTAAAGGGCAGACGAATGGCGAGGGCCTTGGCAGGTTCCTCCACAACACCGGCAACCAGTGCTACGTAGAACGCACTCACGGGGAGGAGTGGCCTGAGGGTACCTCCGAGGGTCAGCACACTCTCCACTAGGTAAGCCACTCCAGCCGAGAGAGTGGCACCCAGTAGAAAGGTCCCTATGACGTATCTCTTCGGTTCCGGTTCAAAGCGGTCCTCATGGTAGAAGTACCACAGGAGTGCCAGTGCCGGCCCATAAGCGAAGAACACGAGTGCACTGAGTACGTTCATACCCTCACCACCGAACATACACCTCCAAGGTTTAAAGCTTAACTCATCATGAAACGTTCCCCGTTCAGGCCCTCTCCATCTTGATCCTCTCAATAACATCAAGGATGCTCCACAGGTCCCTTATCACATGCAGATGCGGAATCAGTGCCAAGTGCTCCCGCTTCTTCTCTATGAACCTTGCCGTGAACGGGAAGTAGTACCAGACGTACTCTGTGTTCCCATCGCCGTGCCCGATGAAGCGCCAGGGCTTGTCGTCCACCCATACGAAAGTCTCGTCTCCATAACTCTCCCGGACGGCATTGAACGCCTCATCAAGTGTCATCCCGTGACCAAAGACCACCACGTCATCAAAGAGATCGTAGACCCCCATCTCTCTCAACCTTCTGATCTTCATGCCATCTATGAAGTCCTCCGCCGAGAATGAGATGACCGTATGACCCTCATCCCTGAGTTTTCTGAGCAGTGCGGGGGCGTCGTCTATTGGTCTCGTCAGCTTCGCCCTCTCCTCGAACCAGGTCTCAAAGAACTTCGTCCTGAGAAAGAATGGTGGCTTTGATCTTCTTCTGTGGCCCCCAAAGGTGGGCCTCTCGAACTGGAGCTCTATTCCGGTTAGCATCTTCGCCCACAGGCTCTTACCAGGGAGCCAGCGATAGCGCCTCTGAAGGGCACGCTTAAAGGCCTCCTCAATGCACCAGTAGGTATCCGCTATCGTTCCATCGAAATCGAACGCTATTATCACTTCGAACCACCCCCGAGGGTTAAGTAGAACTGTCCGGCATTGAGGTGATCGGACAGGAAGTCGTCCATCGTCCCGTAGGCCCATACGACACGGAAGCTCTCGTTCAGCGGCACGGAAAAGTCGTAGGGATCGCCGGTGTCCAGCTTCCTTGAGAACTCAACCACGGTAAAGTCCCCTTCCTCGCGTCCACCGTAGGAGATGATGTTCTCCTTCCCCCCATAAGCCGTGTCGGGATTGTGAGGACCGGCGAATCCCGTGGAGTAGTCATCGCGTATCCTAACCGTCCCGTTTGGAAGGACGTAGGCTATTACGATGTCCGTTTTTTTCATACCCGGGCCTCCACCGAAGCCAATCGCGAGCCAGCCCCTGGTTCGGGCCTTCATCCCAACGAAGAGCGTACCGTTCTCGACCCGGAAGAACGCGCTGAAGTCCCCGGTACTGAAGTTGTATTGGTACTCACCGTGTTCGATTACACCGTCGGGGTTCCAGGGGACGGGGATCCCGCTTTGCCCCGAAGGTTTAGCCCCTATGCAACCGGCTACGATCACCATGCCCATGATACCTATCAAATTAAGAATTTTCCACCTCCCCATGTGTTTAGCGTAAAACCCGTGCTTTTAAAGCTTTATCACAGTCACAGGCGGCGGGAGCCCAGTGGATACGAATTCCCCCGCATTGAACATCGGCACAAAGCATATATTATCTCCACAACAATTCCCAGTGACTGCCTTAAGGTTTGGAAGGTGATACACATGGGAAAACACTACCTCCCGAACGTACCCCATAAGGAGGAGATGCTCAGGGAGATTGGTTTCGAAACTATTGACGACCTCTTCTCCGACGTGCCCCCCGGTATGGCCAGGGAGTTCAACCTGCCGGAGGCTAAGGGTGAATATGAAGTTTTTCTTGAACTCAACGAGGTTCTCTCCAAGAACAGAACCGTTCTTGAGATGCCCAGCTTTCTCGGAGCCGGGACGTACTTCCACTACGTTCCAGCCCACGTGAAGTACCTCATCGAGAGGAGCGAGTTCCTGACCGCTTACACCCCGTACCAGCCCGAGGTAAGTCAGGGAATGCTCCAGGCCCTCTTCGAGTACCAGAGCCTCATCGCAGAACTCGTTGGCCTTCCGATAGTCAACGCCTCAATGTACGACTGGGGAACGGCCATGGCCGAAGCGGCCCTGATGAGCGCCAGGGTTACCAGAAAGAACAAGTTCGTGGTCCCGAAGGCCCTCAGCCCGGAGAAGAAAAAGATCCTCCACACCTACACCGCGGGCCCGGGGGTCGAGATAGAGTACGTGGACTGGAACGAAAACGGCCAGGTGGACGTCGAGAAGCTCAAGGACGTGGTTAACGGCGCCGCTGGAGTATACGTGGAGGTTCCAAACTTCTTCGGAATGCTTGAGGAAGAGCTCACGGCCATCGGCGAGATAGCCCACGACGCGGGAGCGCTCTTCGTTGTCGGAGTCGACCCAACGATCCTCGGTGTGGTGGAGGCGCCCGGAGAACTTGGAGCCGACGTCGTCGTCGGTGAGGCCGCGTACTTCGGCAACCCGATGAACTTCGGTGGACCCAGAGCCGGAATCTTCGCAGTGAGGAACGAGAGAAAACTGGTAAGGCAGATGCCCGGAAGGGTAATCGGTATGACGAAGACGGAAGACGGAAAGAGGGCCTTTGTCATGACACTCCAGACGAGGGAGCAGCATATCAGAAGGGCCAAAGCCACCTCCAACATCTGCTCGAACGAGGCCCTGGTGGCGGTTGCGGCGGCGATACACCTCGCGACCCTTGGCCCGAAGGGCTTAAACGAGCTCGGGGAGGTCATCCTCAGGAACACCGCTTACCTCAAGAAACGCCTCGGAGAGGTCGCCGAGATTCCCTTCGAGGGCGTCAACTTCAAGGACGTACCGGTCAAGTTCGAAGTTCCCTACGACGTGATCCACGAGCGGCTGCTTGAGAGGGGAATCCACGGCGGGTACTACCTGGGCAAACACTTCCCGGATCTTGGAGAGACGGCCCTCTTCGCAGCAACTGAAACGACGAGGCAGACTTGGATCGACGGCCTCATTGAAGCGCTGAAGGAGACAATAAGCGAGGCGGAGCTGTGAGGTGGTGAAAATGTTCAGGCAAGCAAAGTGGGACGAACCGACGGTTTTTGAGCTCTCACACCCAGGAAGGGTCGGTTACACCCTACCCAAACCGATTGAAGACGTTGACGTTGAGATTCCTGAGAAGCTGAGGAGGAAGAGCCGGCTCAACCTTCCGGAGCTGAGTGAGCCGGAGGTTGTGAAGCACTACACCCGCCTGAGCGAGATGAACTACGGCGTCGATTCCGGCATCTACCCGCTCGGCTCGTGCACCATGAAGTACAACCCCAAGATAAACGAGGAGATAGCCGGCCATCCGGGAGTAGCTTATATCCACCCCTACCAAGACGAGAGAACCGTCCAGGGAGCACTGAAGATAATGTGGGAGCTGGAGGGGTGGCTCAAGGAGATAACCGGCATGGACCGCTTCACACTCCAGCCGGCGGCGGGAGCGAACGGTGAGTTCACCGGCGTTTCGATAATCAGGGCATACCACCTCGACCGTGGAGAAACCCAGCGCACTGAAATGCTCGTCCCGGACTCCGCCCATGGAACCAACCCGGCGAGCGCGGCGATGGCCGGCTTCAAAGTCATAGAGATCCCCTCCAACGAGAACGGAACCGTTGACCTGGAGGCCCTTGAGAACGCAGTGAGCGAGAGGACGGCCGGACTGATGCTCACGAACCCAAACACCCTCGGCATCTTCGAGGACGAGATACTCGAGATAGCCGAAATAGTCCACAAGGCCGGCGGTTTGCTCTACTACGACGGTGCGAACCTCAACGCCGTCCTCGGAAAGGTCAGGCCCGGCGACATGGGATTTGATGTCGTTCACCTCAACCTGCACAAGACCTTCTCGACGCCCCATGGAGGAGGTGGACCCGGAAGCGGGCCCGTTGGAGTCAAGGACTTCCTCAAGGACTACCTGCCGGTTCCGCTGGTGGGCTACGACGAGGAGAGCAACCGCTACTACCTAGACTACAACGTTCCCAAGAGCATAGGCAAGGTGAAGGAACTCTACGGCAACTTCGCGGTCATGGTGAGGGCGCTGGTTTACCTCAAGGTCATGGGCAGGGACGGGCTCAGG
>JAMONK010000236.1 GCA_027065835.1 Thermococcus sp.
GACGAGGAACATTGCGTTGCGGATCTCCTCGATGTAGCGCCTCAGTATTTCGATGACCCCCTCGACGTCGCCCCTAACCGCCGGCCCCAGGAGCGGGAGTGCGACGCCGGCGAAGGTAGCTCCCATGGCCAAGGCCTTCGCCATCGTTATCCCGTCGCGCATTCCGCCGGTGGCTATAATCGGCAGGTCGGTTGAGTAGCGGACTTCAGCAACGCTTACCGCGGTCTTAATCCCCCAATCCCAGAAGCGGAGTGCGAGGTTCCTGCCCATCTCGTCCTTGGCGCGGTAGTACTCAACGGCACTCCAGCTCGTCCCGCCAAGGCCGCCGACGTCTATCGCGTCAATTCCAATGCTCTCAAGCCTCACCGCGACCTCCTTGGAAACTCCCGCTCCGGTTTCTTTCGCTATTATCGGGTAGGGAAACTCGGCCTTGAGTTCTGCCAGGGCCTTCAGAACGCCCCTGTACTGCGTGTCCCCCTCGGGCTGGACGCTCTCCTGCAGGGGGTTCATGTGTATCGCCAGAGCGTCCGCCCCAATCGTTTCGACGGCCTTTAAAGCCTCATCAATGCCGTAGCGCTCCGGAATGGTTTCCGAGAACTGCGGTGCCCCAAGGTTTCCGACGAGGAAGACGTCTGGAGCGACATCGCGGACGTAGTAGCTCTCCCAGGTTTCCGGCTTCCTTATCATCGCCCTCTGACTGCCGACGCCCATCGGTATGTTGAGCTCCCCCGCGGCCTTCGCGAGGGTCTTGTTTATCTTTCCGGCCAGCTGGGAGCCCCTCGTTCCGCCCGTCATCCCTGCTATGAAAATTGGATAATCAAAGCGCCTTCCGAGGAACTCGACGCTTAAATCGACTTCATCCTTGTCAATCTCCGGCAGGCTCATGTGAACGAAGTGAACGTCCTCAAAACCGTTGCTCACGTGGGCCTGAACGTTTCTCTTCAAGCAGTGCTCTATGTGCTCAAACTTCCTGATGATCGTGAGTTCCTCCTTATCAAAAGCCTCCATTCACACCACCGATGAAAAAAGGAGGGAAGGGTTAATAGGTTTTTGGCTACTCAGCCGCTGCGTTTATAAGTGCCCTCATGTGTATCTCGGCGGTATCAAGAACGTCAACATCAACGTCCCCTGTCTTCACCGCCAGTGGGAGTTCAGTACAACCCAGGATAACGGCCTCAATGCCCTCTTCCCGGGAGTAGCGGTCTATAAGGTCAAGAAGCCAGGGCTTGCTCTCCAAGTTCTCGAACATCAACTCCTCAAAGATTATTCTGTCGATCTCGTCCACCTCCCCCTCGCCGGGCACCACGACCTCAAATCCTCTCCCCTCAAGGGCGTCCCTGTAGAAGCGCATCGTCATGGTCGTCTTGGTCCCAAGGAGGAGAAGCCTGCGAAGTCCCCGCCTCTCGGCCTCCTGTGCCACGGCATCGATGATGCTGACCATCTTAACGCCAACCACTTTTTGCACGTCCGGAAAGACCAGGTGAGGTGTGTTGGCCGAGATCCCAATCACCTCCGCGCCTGCCCTTTCAAGGGCCATCGCGGCGTTTATCAGCATCCGCTTCCGTCCCTCCCAGCCTTCGGGATTCTCCCTAAACTCCTGAAAGTTCATGGAGTATACAACGAGCTCCGGGAAGGAGTACGGGCCAAACCTTTCACGGGATATCTCGATGTATTTCCTGTAGTAATACAGCGTGGATTCCGGGCTCGTGCCCCCGATTATGCCTATCCTCCTCATCGTAACCACCGTGGAGTATGGGGCGGATCGGTTAATAACTTCACCGCTGACGGATGCACCAAGCACGTAGGACCCGCTCAGAGCCTCTGATCCTCCAGCTTTATTCCGTGGGCCTCTAGGAACCTTACGGTCTCATCAATCTCCTCCCTGGATTCCCCGAAGAGGATGATACCGATGTACCGCCCAAAGCCCTTCGGCGAGGAGTGTATCCTGACGTTGAACCTCTTGAGGGCCTCCCTGAGAATCGGGGCCAGCTTGGACTCGTCCGTTATCTCCGCCAAGAACTTCGCCTGGATGAACTTTCTGCCGCCAATCCTCGGCAGAACCTCCTGCTCGAACATGGCCTTCATCTCTCTCGGCATCCCTGGAAGGACGAATATCATGACGTCATCCTGCAGGATGTACGCCCCCGGAGCGGCACCTACAGGATTGGTGAGTGCCTCGGCGCCCTTCGGCAGGTAGGCCATCTTTTTCCTCGCCTCGTTTATCTCAGGATCGTCAACAAACCCCTCCTCGTAGAGTTTCCGGTAGAAGTCCGCTATAAGCCGAAGGGATTCCTCCCTCAGTTCCATGGGCCTGTTCAGTGCCTTTGAGACGGCGAACATAGTAACGTCATCGTGAGTCGGTCCCAGCCCCCCGGCCACCACAAGAACCGCCGGCCGCCTTCCAAGGGCTTCCCTTACGGCCGCGACTATCTCGTCCACGTCATCCGCCACGGTGGTTATCCTGCGCACCCAGTACCCCCTCTCCGTGAGCCCCCTTGCGATGAACGCGGAGTTGCTGTCAACGGTGTTGCCGGTTAGGAGTTCGTCTCCGATCGTTATAATCTCGGCCAGCATGAATTCACCTCCTCAGCCTGGTTCCGGATCCCTGCCCTGCGATCGCCCCCCTAAGCCTGCCCGGGATTCTCCCGTTGACAAACCAGACTTCCGAATACTCCGCTATCTCCCTGGCCTTCAGGAGCTTGTTGCAGATGCCGCCGGTTACATCGGTTCCCCCCGCCGTGCACTTCAGCCTCTCAAGGAGGGGTTCGATGTCCTCTACGGTTAGGTCCTGGATTATGCTCCCCTCCCCCGGAGAGCCATCGTAGACCCCATCAACGTCCATCAGGAATATCACCTTCTCCGGCCGGAACATCTTGGCGAGGTACGCTATTATCTGATCACCGGAGAGTATCTCCACGCCCTTCGCTAGGTCAACCGATACATCACCGAAGAGAACTGGGATGAACTTGAGCTCGAGAAGCTTCTTGATGACCTCAACGTCCCCGTAGGCAACCTCGCCCCCCTCCGTAAGGAAAACTGAGGAGCTAGAAACCGAGAAAGCCGGGAGATGCTGGGACAAAAAAGCCTCTACAATGCGGTCGTTTACCTCCAGCATCGCCTGGTGGGTCAGTGAGAATCCCACCCTCTTGAAGTCGGAATCCGGCTCGATGCCCTCCCGGATGCGGTACTGCTGGGCGAGTGGGTGTCCAAAGCTACCGCCGCCATGGACCACTATTATCTCGTTCTCAGGGTAGAACCCTGCGAGTTCGGAAGCTATCTCCCTGACGACGTCCTCCCTGAAGGACCTGGGGTCGCTTTTATCGCTGAAGACGCTCCCGCCGATCTTCACAATTATCATCTTTCAACCTCCTCTATCCTCAATCCATCCCGGCTTATTCTAGTTACCATCGGCGTGCCGCCCGCGATCTTTATCGCCGTGGCCACCTCACTCTGCCTCTTCGGGGCGAGCGCGTACATACAGCCTCCCCCTCCAGCCCCGGTTATCTTGGCACCCAGTGCACCCGCAACTCTGGCCGCGTAGACAAGCTCACTCAGTTTTTTGGTGGAGACACCGAGGGCATCCAGAAGACCATGGTTAACGTTCATCAGCCTACCTAGGAGCCCGAACTTGAGGTCGGCCCCGTACTCGCCGGTGATGACGTCCCTCGCCTTCTCAACCAGCATGCCCATGGAGTTCAGGATCGGCCCGATAACCTCAGGCATGTCCTCGTAGCTCTCGCGGACCATTGCAACCAGCTCTTTCGTCGAGCCACTTGAGCCGGTGTAGCCGACCACGAGTGGGAGCTCCATGAAGGGAAGGTGTTCAAAACTTCCGTTCTGATAGTGTATAAAACCACCTATGGCCGAGACCGTCGGGTCTATGCCGCTCGACGCGCCCTGAACCAGCAGCTCAACCCTATGACCCAGCTTCCCTATCTCCTCAGGAGACAGTTCAAGGCCGAGGAGCCGGGATACCGCGCCGATGGTCGCAACCGCAACCGCCGCCGAGGAACCAAGGCCTGCACCAACGGGAATCTGGGATGTTATCGAAACGGTCACACCCCTTCCGTTCCCGCCCGATTCCTCCCGTACAAGCTCTATCGCCTGCCTGACGTAGCTGAGTACCTCCGCAGCCTTGCCGTAGTCGCTCTCGAAGTATATCTCGTTCTCAGAGAAAGAAACTATGAGCCCTGGAGTTTTAATGTCCCGGGCTTCTATTTTTATCCTTCCGTTTTCGTTGAATCGTGCCGTTACGTACGTCCTCAGGTCTATGGCGGCCGCTATCGCAGGTTTCCCATAAACCACACTGTGCTCGCCGAAGAGGATAATCTTAGCCGGTGCAGACGCAGTGACTCTCATCTCACCACCGCATCCCATTTCACCCGCCCCCCTAATAAACCTTAACCGAGGGAGTGGTTCAATGTTCTAAAAAAACAGGCACTTCCTGGTTGTTATAGTAAAAAGGGAGTTGATAAAGTATTATCGGAAAGATTATGCTTTTAATAAAACACTATCGCATGATCGGGGCTTTCTGTGAGGATTTTAGCAGCAAAGTATATAAGGGGCTTGGGCCAGGAAAATATAGTAACAAAAAGGTAGAAATTCACTGGGGGTGATATAATGGGGGAGAACAGACTTCAGGATATAGCCCAGAAGGCAAAGCATATGAAGGCGGAAGACGTCCTGAGATACCTCAACGTTGATCCCAAGACTGGTCTCAGTGAAGAGGAAGCCAAGCGCCGCCTTCATGAGGTCGGTCCCAACGAAATTCCGGAGAGAAAGGTAAGCCCGCTCAGGAAGTTCCTCTCGTACTTCTGGGGACCGATCCCATGGATGATAGAGATAGCGGCCGTTCTCTCGGCCGTGGTGCGCCATTGGGAGGACTTCTGGATAATCCTCAGCCTCCTCATAATCAACGGCGTCGTGGGGTTCTGGCAGGAGCACAAGGCAGAGAACATCATGGAGTACCTCAAGCAGAAGCTGGCCTTGGAGGTCCGGGTCCTCCGGAACGGCCGCTGGGAGACCATCCCGGCAAGGGAACTCGTACCGGGGGATATCGTGAGACTCCGCATGGGTGACGTGATCCCCGCCGACATCAAGCTTATAGAGGGAGACTTCCTGACGGTGGATGAGTCTGCCCTCACCGGGGAGAGCGTTCCAGTGACGAAAAAGGCCGGTGCCGTGGTTTACAGCGGCTCGATAGTCAAGCGCGGTGAGATGACTGGTGTCGTTGTAGCCACAGGGCTGAGTACGTACTTTGGAAGAACAGTCCAGCTCGTGCAGACCGCAAGAACGACGAGCGAATATCAGAAACTCGTCATCAACATAGGAAATTACCTGATCGTGCTCAGCATCGTAATGATAAGCATAATGTTCATCGTGGAGCTCCATCGTGGAAAGCCATTCCTGGACCTCCTCCGGTTTGCTCTCGTCTTAACGGTAGCGGCGATTCCAGCGGCGTTGCCGGCGGTAATGAGCATCACGATGGCTATAGGGGCGTACGAGCTGGCCAAGAGACAGGCT
>JAMONK010000237.1 GCA_027065835.1 Thermococcus sp.
CTTACAACTGCCTTGAACTTCCTGGGATCACCGTGACCCCCGCTTTCATCTTCCTCGAAATCCTTGGCCTTGTTCGGCCTCTTCTCGAGTAGTCTGACGGTTCCACCCTCGCAGACCGCGTATATCCCAAAGAACTCGGAGTCTCCGTAGTGGGCATCCACCAACCGCTCATCGTCCTCCATTCCGAACGCAACCTTAAGGCATCTCACCTCATTCATGAGCATCACCACCGCAGCCTTTGGGGTTTGGATTTATAAGAGTTAGGGCCACCGAAAAATTTAAATACTGTGCATATGCACATAATAATGAGGAGAAACGGAGGTGGTAGATATGAAGGTTGCAGTACCAACAAACGGTGGAGGGCTCAACGACACGGTTGCCCCCGTGTTCGCACGTGCCCCCGCGTTCCTCATAGCGGACGTTGACGAGAACGGCAACGTAATCAACGAAAGGGTCATCCAGAACGGTGCAGCAATGGCGGGGGGAGGCGCAGGCCCCATGGCAGTTCAGGCCCTCATAAACGAGGGGGTCGAAGCAATAGTGGCACCCCAGGTCGGTCCAAACGCCCTTGGGGCGATAGGTGCCGCAGGCATACGGCTCTATCAGATCGCACCAGGAACCCCCGTCGAGGAGGCCGTAAAGATGGTGGCGAGCGGAAGCGCTCAGGCGTTCAGCGCGCCAGCCCCAACGGTTGGAGGCCCCGCCAACCCACCGACGTACGGTTCGTATCCAACGACCCCAGTCGGTCCGGGCACCCCAGCTTATCCAGCATACCCGGCCTACGGTTATGGCTTCGGCCCCGGTAGGGGCAGAGGCTGGGGCCGCGGAGGAGGCTGGGGAAGAGGCAGAGGATTCGGACGCGGAGGGGGCAGAGGCTGGGGCGCCCAGCTCGGCTACTGTCCGTGGACCGGCCAGCCAAACAGGAGAACCTGGCTCGCAAGGTTCTTTGGTTGGTGGTGAGTCCCTTTCTTTTTAATCTCTAGGAGGGCCGTTGATGCCACGCGGAATGGGAAGACGAGGAGGAAGGGGGTACTGGGGCTTTCCCTCTGGTCCCTACGGGATACTTGACCTTCTGTTCCTGGTGATCCTGGTATACCTGCTCTTCAAGCTGTTCATAGCGGCCGCGGTTTACCTCGTAGCCCTCATTGTGCTCGTGCTCATCTGGAGGGCAATAAGGGGGTACGGCAGGGCGGCCTGGCCCGGAGGTTACCGGTGGTGACCTCCCGTCCTTTCAACACAAGGCTTTTAACTTAGGCCAACCTAATGCTCGTGGAGGTGATAGGAGTGAGGATACTTTTCCCAACAGTCAGGGGAGGACTTGACGATCAGGTGGCTGGCATGTTCGCGAGGGCGCCAACGTTTACACTTGTTGACGTCGATGAAACCGGAAACGTAACCAACGTTCAGGTGGTGGCAAACCCCGCCGCACAGTCGGCCAGGGGAGCGGGCGTTACCGCGGCCCAGTTCTGCATAGACTCAGGAGTCGATACGGTTGTGGCTCCCCAGTTTGGACCCAATGCATCCGGTGTCCTTCAGGCCGCAGGCATCAGGATATTCTCCGTTCCAGGCCCTATGACCGTGAAAGAGGCTGTTGAGGCCCTCCTGCACGGGGGACTGAGCCCGGCGGTGTTTGGACCCGAGGGTGGAGGCATGGGTGGAGGATACGGCCGTGGAATGGGACGCGGAGGCGGTATGGGCAGAGGCATGGGACGTGGAAGAGGGGCCGGTGGCGGCATGGGAAGAGGTCGTGGCTGGTGAGCAGCCGCACACCCTTCCCATTCTTTCCAGGTGGTCGTGATGAAACTGACGGTTCTTTTTGAGAACCACGCAGGTTATAAGAAGGGTCTCATCGGTTACCACGGCTTTTCTGTCCTAGTAGAGCACCGTGGGAGGAGAGTCCTCGTGGATACGGGGAGCGATGGTGAAGTTCTGCTCCGCAACATGCGGGCACTGGGCATCCTCCCTGAAAACGTCGATGAGGTCTTCATAACCCACGGTCACTACGACCATACCGGCGGCCTGAAGGCGTTCCTCGAAGCCAGAGGGAACGGGGTGGACATCCACACCCATCCTGGCATCTTCCAGCGCAGGGTCGCGCTCAAGCCAAGGTGGAGGGAGATAGGGATACCATTCACCCGGGAGGAACTTGAAACCCTCGGCGCGCGCTTTCACCCAAGCGCAGAGCCCACAGAGTTTCTGCCCGGGTTCATTGGTTCAGGGGAGATAGAGAGGAGACACTGGGACAGGGCCGTTGGCTACCTCGTGGAAGATGGGGACACCACAAAAGACCCCGTTAAGGATGACACGGCCCTTATAGTGGATCTGGGGAACGATATTGCGGTCATAACTGGTTGCGGACACAGCGGAATACTCAACATAGCCGAACACGCCGCAAAGCTCACGGGAAAGCCCATAAAAACTATCATTGGCGGGTTCCACCTCCGGGGGGCCGAGGAAGGCCTGCTGCGTGAGGTCGTGGAGGGGCTTAACTCCCTCGGCGTGGAAAAACTCTACGCAGGTCACTGCACAGGGATCAAAGAGTACGCCTACCTGAAATCCCGCCTTGGAAACGTGGAGCCGCTGCACGTGGGGAAGGTTATTGAGGTTTAGGGACATAGGTGTCCTCCCCCGCGAAGAGCGTCCAGAATGCCAACATGGAAAGGCCGTACAGGACGCCGGTTATGAGAAAGGGCGCGGTGAGGGAACGGTCGAATACGAGGCCGCCAACGTACTGGCCTACACCAAAGGTCGATGTCCATGCAAGGTTTCTGAGGGCCAGCGCAGTGGAACGCTCCCGCGTTGAGAAGAACCGCATCATGAACGCGTCCCATATCGGGTTCACTATGTTCATCAGGATCGTTCTGACTATATAAACGATGGCCGCCAGCGGAAAGGCTGGGAGGAACGGCATCCCTGTTATAAGGATGGTGGCACCGCCGTTGAAGGCCACTATCGTCTTCACGCTCCCCGCCCTATCCGCTATCATCGGAAGGAGGAAGGTTCCCATCCCCATGATGAACTGCTGGATGGCGAAGAGGCCCCCAATGCTCTCCAGACTCGTTCCAAAACGATCCCTGAACCACAAACCCATGTAGGGTATCGTCACACCCGCACCGAGTCCTATGAGGGCACTCGGAAGCGAGAACTTCAGTATCCTGATGACCGCTCCACGCTCGAACCGAAGCTCACGCCCCTTCCTATCAAGTATCGGATGGACGAAGGCTATGATACCCATCTGAAGGAGGATAAAGATGATCGAGACCATAAGGGTCATCCTGTAGGGATTTCCCCCAGCGAACGCCCCAGGAAGAAAACCCCCAATAAGCGTGCCGATGGCGGCACCAAACGTGCCCACTGCCGAGTTCAAGGAAAACAGATAGTGCCGGTTCTCATCGGTTGATTCCTCGCTGAGGAGTGAGAGGAGAGCAGGCCCCTCGAAGGCCATCCCCATACCGAGGAGGGTGGATGCGATAGCAAGAAGGTAAAAATCCGGGAAAAACACCTGGATTAGCCTGCCCGATGCGAACAGGAGAAGGGCCAGGAAGATGCTCTTCTTATAACCGATTTTAACCGAAAGCGGACCGCTCAGAAGGAGTAATGAAGCCTGGGATATCGTCGATATGGAGAAGAGGACACCCATCCTCGAAAAGCTCATCCCGAGGGACTGGAAGTAAAACGGAAGGATGAGCCAGGTTACGTTTCCACCCAACCAGCCGATAAACGAGTAAACCACGACCATGTAGGCGTCGCGGCTGAAGCCCAGGTAATCTCGAGTCCCCATGCCCCCAGGTGACAAAGATGCTTTATAAGATTATCGAAGCGTTCAGACTTGTATACAACGAGAGGAAGGGGCGTCGATGTTCATACAGGTAATAAAGAGCCCAGACACATCCACGGCCCGAGCGGCGGGGGAATCCTTTTATAACAGAACGTCGACACATTAACAGCCGAGCTGGGGGTTCAGGCATGGAAAAGAACCGGTACCTAGCGGGGGTCTTCTCCCCGATCATCGCCTTGGGAGGGGTTGGTGCGGCCATAATCCTCAACCGCTCCTGGTGGAGGATCACGGAGAACGCTATAAGCGACCTGGGAAAGGTCGGCCTTCCGCACAACTGGGTGATGAACAGCGCCTTTGTGATCGCGTCCGCCCTCGGGATTTACTATGCCCTAGGCTCCCTGCGAGAGCTTAAAAACTTCGTTCAGAAGCTCGGCGTTGGAATCTTTGGGGCAGGGCTTCTCTTCCTGGCACTCATAGGCATTTTCCCAGAGGGCACTTCACCACACTACTACGTGAGCTGGGCCTTTTTTATAACGGCAAGCCTTGGAATGCTGATAACTGGGATTGGGTTCTACGTTGAAGAAGACAGGAAGTTTGGTGCCTTCACCGTGATCCTCTTCCTCATAGCATGGTTTCTTTCAATGGAGGCGATGAGGACTTTCAAGGGCGTTGCAGTGCCGGAGTTCATCGGCGCTTTTGGAATAGCAACCTGGCACTACACCCTTCTTGCGAGGCTTAAGGGATAGATTGATGTTCCTGAAACAACTTCCCGTGTGGTGGTAACATGGCGATCATGAGGCTCTGGCACGGAAGGGTGCCGATCGAAAAGGCGGACGAATACGAAGAGTTCCTCATCGAGAGGGCGGTTCCTGACTACGGTTCCGTCGATGGACTTTTAAAGCTCTACTTCACGAGGAAAGACGAAGGAGACGTTGCCCACTTCCTTCTCGTCACGATATGGGATTCGATGGAATCGATCAAGAAGTTCGCCGGTGAGAACCCGGAGATAGCCAAGTACTACCCGGAGGACGACGACTTCCTGCTGGAAAAGGAGAAGTACGTCCAGCACTACAGGATCTTCTACGAAGGGCGACAGTGAATGAAAAAGAGCCAGCCCTGGGCTGGCGTTCATGGTGTAGGCAACCACCTCAAAGAAGGGTAAAGGTCAAAGTTCCATCGCGTCCCACAGCGTCAGTCCGTTCTCCTGCGGCTTCCTCTCCAGCGGCTCCCCCAGCAACTCCTGGATGAAGACCTCCGCCACGAAGACCTCGCCCTCAACGAGATGCCCGCCGTAGAGGGAACCATCCGAACCGCCCAGGGCGACGTGGATGTGGGCGAACGGCTCACCGTCCTTGACACTTATGTTGCCCGCGAGGGAGACCAGTTCATAAGTACCGGTCAGCTCGATGACCTTGTACTCCCCCGCATCCTCATCGAAGTAACCGATCTTCGGGTTCTTCAAACTCCCGATGGCGCTGACGGCACCTATGATAACGTTGTTCTTCTTCGCAAAGTCGTTTATGAATCCGAGAAGCTCCTTCCCCTCAGGAACACGGAACATGAAGTTTCTACCCCTGGAGAATCTCATGCAAACCACCTAAAGCCTAATAAGCGTCCCCAGATTTAACCGTTTGGGTGAGATCGGTGGAGACCAAGAAGGCTATCGTGAGCGTATTTCCAGAGATTCCG
>JAMONK010000238.1 GCA_027065835.1 Thermococcus sp.
CAGTCCTCACGCTGAGGGCTGAGGATTTCCTATCCTATTCCCTACTTTTGTTCTCTAAATTAGACTTTGCCCCACCATGTTTCCAGGCTTTTCTATTCCAAAGAAGTTCAGAACAGTTGGAGCAATGTCCATGAGGCCCGGCTCATCAAGCTTCACATGTTCAAAGCCCCAGAGAATCAGCGGAACCTTCAAAACGGGCTCGTTCATTGAGCCGTGCATTCCCTTAACCCAGTGGCTCACACCCTTCATCCCCTTGCAGGTTCGGTGCGAGCAGAACCAGTAGCCGGGCTTGGCGGAGACTATCAGCTCGCCGCTGTTCGGAGTGTTGAGGTGCTCCAAATCCTCGCGGAAGAACACCTCCTTAACGCCCGGCGCCTTCCTCAGAACTTCAAAGGCGTCCTCGACCTCGTTCGGGTCCCTCAGGTAAATGTGAACTCCCCCGCCCGAGGAAACGCGGAGCGTCTCGATTCCGTGCTTCCTGAGGTAGGTCTTCAAGTTTACCCACGTGTGAACCTCCTCCTGCCCGTGGTCCGCGAAGATTATGAAGGCGTATTCGTCTTTGAGGCGCTCCCATAGGGTTCTAACTGCAGTATCAACGGTCTCAACGGCCTTTAGAGCCCCCTCACTCAGCGGCCCGTGGTCATGGCCCATGCCGTCTATCGAGGCGAAGTGAACGAGGAGTAAATCAGGCCCGCACTCCTCGTGGAGGTAGAGGGCCGAGTTGAGAACCCAGGCATCTTTCCTCCAGTCCCTCCCGTGCTGCCTGTACATCTTGTCGCTCGCGAAGAAGGGGGGAAATATCCTGACGTCCGTTCCGCTGAAGGGGGGCATGGTGTATCCGGAGACACTGGCGGTTCTGACTCCCCTAGAGCGGAGGATGTCAACGACAGTTGGGGCCTTTATGACCCTGTGGGGGTTGAAAGCGACCTCGTAGTCGTAGAAGTTAACCTTCCTGTCGGTTAAGCGGTCGTAGTAGCCATTCTCGACGACCCCGTGGTGCTTCGGCCATACCCCCGTCATCACGCTCGTGTGGACCAAGTCGGTTAGTGTCGGGAAGATGGAGTCAACCACCGCAAAGCTCCCGGTTTCGGCCAGTTCGCTCAGGAACGGCATGTGCTTGAGGTTGTAAACGCCGCAGCCGTCGAGGCTTACAAGGGCGAGCTTCTTCCGCATTTCGAAACCTCCAATTGGTGTCAGCCTGACGTGCACTCATCACCGTTAAGTGGGATGGAGTGGTCATCATCCACCTGGGTTCTCTCTGTTCAGACGGTATATATTCCTTCCGAGCCACCCATCCAAGGTTCTCTGTCTCACGAGGCTTCCGAGGACGTAGCTGCGGGACAGGTACCTCTCGAACGGATGCTCAAGGCGCCTCTTTATGGCATCGAGGGCCTCGTTGAGCGTCTCGAAGCGTCCGACCAAGTTGCCCATCGCCTTCTTCACGCCAAGGCGGATCTGCCAGACGCCGACGGGGGCGTAGTACTCGGGGGTGACCTCACGGAAGACCACGGCCCTCGCCTGCCTCCTCCTGGCTCTAAGGGCTTCGAGAACGCTCAAGCGAGCGGCATGGTAAGCACCTGCGGTCTCCTTAACGTAGCCCTTCCTCCCGCGGAAGTCCTCGTAGTCGTGGATCACACTCGGCTCACTCGCACCGAATAGCGAGCCCTTAAGCCAGACCTCAAGGAGTTCGAAGGCATAGCTCGTGGGCATCAAGAGAACCGCGTAGCGGTTGCCCATGAACCTGTAGAAGTAAACCTCGTAGTCGTTTATCTCCGGGTTGTGCAGAATCTCACGCCGCAGGTTCTTTCCAATGGTGTCCTGGACGGCTGTGATGCTCCACCTCGTCGGGACGAGCCTCTTATCCAGACCCAGAAGACCCGCGGAGAGGAGCCTTATGATGTAGTACTCGTCGAAGCCCCAGTTGTATAGGCGCATTATAGCCGCTTCCGCCTTCAGCTCATCACTCACGACGTAGTCCGCCCTCCTCGGAATCTTGGGGTTCTCAGTGAGTTCAAAATCTAAAAGTTCCGCCTTCGGCCCGATAGGCGGTGCAAACTCGCTTGGAAGGACTTTCAGGACGGGCTTCCTTTTAAGGAGAATCTCGCTGTCCACCGGCTTCACCGACATGGCCAGCTCCTGAACCTCACCCAAGACCCTAGCGCTCTTTCTGACGTGGATATCGGTTTTGGTCTCGCCCATGACAAGCAGGGAGCGATAGTAGAGGATGTCCTTTATCGTCTTGTCCCCCCACTTCATCGGACTGTCAAGATAGTCCGTCTTCCCCTCAATTGGGGGGACGAGCGGGCCGATTCTAACCTCAGGATAACCGTACTCCCCCACGAAGATGCTTGGGGGTGAGGAGCCGAAGAGGTGGCGTTTGTTCAATTTTCTCTCGACGGTGCGGGCTACCCTAAACCTCTCAAGAATCGGGCAGGTCGGCCTCCCGCAGAGGAGTTTCCTGCCCTTGCAGACGGCACATAGTTTCGAGTTGAAGACAGGGGCGCTCATCTGAGGAAGATAATCCGGAAGGGTATTTATGGTTTGCCGATACCTTAGGGGGTTCCAAAAAACTTAAAAACCCTCCCCGGCTCATATAACCTGGGCACTGGAGTGCCGCGGTAGCCTAGCCTGGTAGGGCGCCGGCCTGCTAAGCCGGTGGCCGCTGGCCACAGGGGTTCAAATCCCCTCCGCGGCGCCAAATCTTCTTGGGTCCAAACGCCGGGATAGCCTAGAGGCGAGGCGGTGGACTGCAGATCCGCTTTACGGGGGTTCAAATCCCCCTCCCGGCTCCACATCAGCCCTTTCTGACGAAAGCACTGGCGGGAATATTGTGCCTTTTTAAGTTTTTGACTGGAAAAAGGGTTTCACTCGAACTCGCTCTTCGTTTGAGCGTTGTCATTTTCCAACAAGGCGTCCGGAGGACGCCAGAATAAGCGTGGAACCGGATTAATGACCCGTTTTAAAGTTAAACCTCCCCACAGACAAGTTTCAGAGTGCACGCTTTATCTTGCAACCGTTTTAATAGAAAAGGGACTTTTGGTCAAGCTTTCTCAAAGCTTGGGATGAAGCGCATCGCCAGTGGAGTTTATAAACGTCACGAAAGAATATTGCCCTTGGTGGTGAGGAGTGATCAGGGTAAAGGTCATGGGAAGGGGAATAGAGAAGGAGATGGAGTGGAGGAAGGGTACGAAGGTCGCCGACGTACTCCGTGAGATTGGCTTCAACACCGAAAGTGCGATAGCGAAGCTCAACGGCCGTGTTGCCCTTGAAGACGAGAACGTGAAAGATGGGGACTACGTTGAGGTTATCCCGGTAGTTTCCGGCGGCTGATCTTCTTTTTAACGACCAGCCGGAGGGAAAAAGAAAAGATGTACCAAGAATTCACTCCGCAAGCCTCTTCCTCATGAAGGCCTCGAAGTTGTTCATGGCCTCCTCCAGGATCTCAACCGGCGGCAGGAAGACTATCCTGAAGTGCCAGTCGCCAGCGTAACCGAAGCCGGAGCCGTGAACGAAGAGCACGTGGGCATCGTGAAGGACATCCATAACGAATTCAAAGTCGTTCTTCCACTTGGAGCGCTCCTCTATCTTGGGGAAGATGTAGAACGCCCCCTGCGGTTTGGTAGTGCTTATCCCCGGAATCTCACTGAGGCGCCTGTAGATGTAGTCCCTTCTCTCCTTGAGCTTGGCCATGTACTCGTCGAGGTAGCCCATCGGACCCGTTAGGCCAGCAATGGCCGCAAACTGGGCGGGAGTGCTCGGGCATATCCTTATCCTGGCCATCTTATCTATCGCTTCCCTGACCCCATTGAGCTTGCCCTCAGGGTCGACGTAGTAGAAGTAGCCGAGGCGCCAGCCGGTGGCGAAGTAGACCTTGGACATGCCGTTCATGACTATAACCGGGACATCCTTCGTGAGCGAACCGGGGGAGACGTGTTTTCCTTCGTAGGTCATGAGGTCGTATATCTCGTCGCTGATGACCGGAAGGTCGTACTCGCCTGCCAAATCAAGGATCTCCTTGACGGTCTTTTTCTCGTAGAGGGCTCCCGTTGGGTTGTTGGGGTTGATGACCGCTATGGCCTTCGTCCTCTCGTTAATCTTTTTCCTCATATCATCTATGTCCGGCTGCCACCCGTTCTCCTCAACAGTCAGGTACTCGTTGGCGATTCCGCCGTAGAACTTGACGAGGCCAACGTAGGGCGGATAGCTGGGACTCGGGACGAGGATGTTGTCCCCCGGGTTGAGGAGGGCGCCGAATATGAACTGCAGTGCCTCGGTGACCGCCGCGGTGACGCGGACGTCGTCCGGGGTTATATCAACACCGTTCTTTTTCTTCTCGCGTTGGACGATGGCTTCGCGGGTCTCAGGAAGCCCCTCGCTTGTGCCGTAGTAGTTGTGGCCGTCCTGGATGGCCTTACAGTACGCGTCCCTCATATGCTTCGGTGGCTGGAAGTCGTATTTGCCCGGATCACCGATGTTAAGTCTTATGACATTTATCCCTCTTTTCTCAAGCTCCCTAGCTGGAATAACGACGTCCCTTATGGCGTACTCAATACCCATGGCCCTTTCGGATGGACGAATCATTTCAATCACCATTTTAATGGTATGGTCTTCACAATAAAAACCTTCACATTGAACACGGGGAACAGCTTTAAAAAGTGGCACCCGAAGGAATCTGGGCGATGACGATTAGCAAGCAAACTGAACGCTCACAGATGATGACGTGAACACCCTCCGAGCCCCTCGATAATTTTATTAGCCTTAAGAGCCATCTCGATGCATGAACATATTCATCCCCTTAATGCTCGGCGTCTTAATTGGGTACATGCTCAGGACTAAGGGGAGAAAGGTCGAAGTCGGCGTCCCGATGAGCGCCGCGCTACTTCTCATGATATTTTTCATGGGAGTTAACGCCGGAGAAGTTAGTATAAACGCCGGCTGGCTCCTCGGCTCGTCCATCCTCTTCGCAGTCCTAACAATAATCGGGAGCCTCGGAATGGCGGTTCTGCTGGGGGGAAGGCGATGAGGTTCGTGGGTTACGTGCTCACATCCCTCCTTCTGGGAATAGCCATCGGACACTTCTACTCCCCGAACTTCGGGAACCTCTACGAGATAATGCTATACGTCCTTATCCTCATCATCGGAATAGACCTCGGCCTCAATTTCAAGCCTCACGAGCTGAAAAGGCTCGGCAGGCGGGCCTTCCTCCTACCGGCAGAGACTATGGTTGGTTCTCTCCTTGGTGGACTTGCCGCGTCAACCCTCCTGGGGATAGGTGTGAAATGGGGACTTGCTGTCGCAGCCGGTTGCGGTTGGTATTCCCTTACTGGGCCGCTTATAGGCCAGTACTCCGCGATCTACGGTGCCTTGGGCTTTCTAGCAAACCTCACCAGGGAGGTAATGACGGTGATCTTCTACCCTTTGGTATCACGCAGGATTCCCAAGGAGGCGGCCGTCACTATGGGAGGG
>JAMONK010000239.1 GCA_027065835.1 Thermococcus sp.
TCCGTCCTCTTCGATGAGGTATCCGAGGGTCTCGACCTGGTGATTCAGCTGGAAGGCGGTGATTCTAAGGGTGTCGAGTTCAACGGTGTCTCCGGGTTTTATCGTTCTCGGCTGAAGGTTCTTGGGCTCGCGGAGAATTAGAGCATCGGCGTGTCCCTCCGGCGCGTAGAGCGGCGTTTCCAGGGCCATCCATCTGAGCTTGTAGAGGCCGTATATGTGGTCGTGGTGCCAGTGGGTGAGGAAAATCGCCTCCAGCGGAACGTTCAGGAAGTCCCTTATGTCGGTTCCAACGTCGAAGAGAATGGCTTTTCCCGTTTCGGTTATGACGGCCAGCGTTGAGGGCCTCCTCTGGGCGAAGCCGAACTTTCTCGCCTCGCTGCATGTCGGGCAGGTGCAGAGGTGCGCCGGGATTCCCTCGCTCCCACCGGTGCCGATGAAGTAGACTATCAAATCCACCACCTATTTTATGCCTGTGAAATAGTTCCCTTATAAGGATTGCCACCAACTCCAGAACATGAGGTTCATAGCGGACATGATGCTCGGCCGGCTCGCGAGGTGGCTCAGGCTGTACGGCTACGACACGCTCTACGGCGTTGAGGACGACGATGAGATACTTCGGGTTGCCCTGGCTGAGAACCGGGTTCTCCTGACCAGGGACTCGGGCCTCGCAAAGAGGGCTGAGAAGTTCGGGGTTGAATCGATCCTGCTGAACTCGAACTCCCTTGAGGGGCAGGTCGGTGAGCTTAAGAAGCACGGTCTTGAGTTCAGGGAGCTTTTTCCGGCCAACGCGCGCTGCCCCAAATGCAACGGACAGATCAGGCCCGTCTCGAAGGAAGATGTTAGGGACCGGGTTCCCAGAGCAGTCTACGAGCGCTATGACGAGTTCTACGTCTGTGAGAACTGCGGTCAAATCTACTGGCCGGGGAGACAGTGGAGGGAGATGCTGAAAATAGACCAAAAATTAAGAAAAGAAGGCTAGTGAAGCGGGTGATGGCAGGCCACGAAGTGGCCGTGGCTCACCTCAACCAGTTCCGGTTCGTCCCCTCTGCATAGCTCGTCGGCGAAGGGGCATCTTGGATGGAAACGACAGCCCGGCGGTATCTCGGCCGCGTTTGGAACTTCTCCGGTTATCCTTAGCTTTTTCTCTTTCTTTCTCCGCACTATCGATGGAACGGCCTGTATGAGGGCCATCGTGTACGGGTGGGCGGGGTTCCTCAGGACCTCCCTGATAGGGCCCATCTCAACTATCTTTCCGAGGTACATGACGGCTATCCTGTCCGCTATGAGCTTTCCAACGGCTATGTCATGGGTTATGAAGAGCTGGCTGAGGTTGTACTCTTCCTTAAAGCTCTCAAGAAGCTCCAGTATCGAAGCGCGCATCGAAACATCTATCATTGAAACGGCCTCGTCGGCGACGATAAACTCCGGCTTCAGCACCATTGCCCTCGCTATCACAACGCGCTGTCTCTGCCCGCCGCTTAAATGGTGGGGGTAACGGTCGTAGAACTCATCCTCCGGCGTCAACCCAACACGTCTGAGCATCTTAAGGGCGATCTCTTTGGCCTCGTCCTTTTCCGCCAGCCCGTGGACGAGCAGTGGATGGGCTATCGCGTCGCCTATCCTCATCCTTGGGCTCAGGCTTGAGTACGGGTCCTGGAAGATTATCTGCATCCTCTTCCTGAAGGGTCGGAGCTCATCTTGGCTCAGTTGGGTTACATCGGTGCCGTCGAAGATTATTTCCCCTTCAGTTGGCTCTATGAGCCTTAGTATCGTCCTGCCGGCAGTTGTCTTTCCACAGCCACTCTCACCGATTAAGGCGAGGGTTTCCCCTTTTCTGATATCAAAGCTTATCCCATCGACTGCACGGACGTAGCGCTCCTCTTTCTTCCGGAATGCCTCAAGCAGACTCCTCTTAACAGGGAAGTATTTCTTGAGCTCCCTGACCTTGAGCAGTGGTTCACTCATCTCATGCACCCCCGTACAGGTGGCAGGCCACGAAGTGGCCGGGTTCAACCTCGAGGGTTTCAGGCCCCCTCACGTCACACCGTCCTTTGAGCTCCGCTTTCTCCTTGAAAATCGGACAACGTGGATGGAAGCGACAGCCGCTCGGTGGATTCCGTAGGTCCGGAGGATATCCGGGGATCGCCCTGACCTCACTCTCCTTCCACAGGTCTGGAACGCTCTCCACCAGCGCCCTTGTATAGGGATGCAGGGGATTTTCAATTATCTGTTCCGTCGTTCCTATCTCAACGAGCTCGCCGGCGTACATGACGGCTATCCTGTCGCTCCTCTCGGCTGCAAGTGATATGTCGTGGGTAACGAAGTAGATGCTCGTTCCCTCGTCTTTCATCTCGTCGATGAGGTCCATTATGGCGTCCTGGACTATGACGTCAAGGGCGGTCGTCGGCTCGTCCGCTATTAGGAGCTTCGGGTTGAAGGCCATTGCTATGGCTATGCTTATCCTCTGCCTCTGGCCGCCGCTGAGTTGGTGGGGATAGTAGTCGAGCCTGTCCGCGGGCAGATTCACCTTCTCCAGGATCTCCTTTGCCCTCTGCCTTGCCTCGTCATCATCGACGCCGTGGACCCTCATGGCTTCGACGATCTGGTCGCCCACTTTTCTCAGGGGATCGAGGCTCGTCATGGGGTCCTGGAACACCATGCTGATATCCTTTCCCCGTATTTTCCTCAGCTCCTCAGGTTTCATGGCCAGCAGGTTCTTTCCCTGAAAGAGCACTTCCCCAGTAACTATCTTCCCCGGCGACGGGACAAGGTTGATTACCGCGTGGGCCACGGTTGACTTTCCGCTCCCGCTCTCTCCTACGAACGTTATCCACTCCCCCTCCCTCACACTAAACGAGACGTTTTCAGCGCCTCTGACGACCCCTGAGAGGGTATAGTAGTAAACGCCAAGGTTCTTGACTTCCAGCAGCATCGTTATCACCTCGTCCCCAGGGAGAGCCTCTCATTGATTGCTTCCCCTATCATGGCGAATCCCATGGCCAGCAGCATTATCATTATCCCCGGGAAGAACGCCAGCCACCAGTAGCCGTCCAGCAGGAAGGGCTGTCCTACATGAAGGTCGTAGCCCCAGTCCGGCGTTGGCGGCGTCACCGAGAGCCCCAGGAAGCTCAGGCCGGCCTCTGTCAGGATCGCGTCGGCGACGCTAAGGGTGAAAACGACCAGTATCGTTGGCAGGACGTTGGGTAGTATGTATTTACGCATGATCTCACTGCTCTTGGTTCCGATTGCCCTTGCGGCCTCAACGAAGAGCTGCCCTTTGAGACTGAGTGTCTGACCACGTACCATCCTGAAGTAGGTCGGCACGTAGACGAAGCTTATCGCGACGGCGGTGTTTATGGGGCTCGGGCCGAGGACGACGGCGATGACTATGGCCAGTATGAGCGACGGGAAGGAGTAGATACTGTCCATTATCATGCTGAGTGTTCTATCGGTCTTTCCACCGTAGTATCCAGAGAGCAGGCCGAGTGGGACGCCGATCGCTATTGAGAGCGTTGTCGCGACTGCAACAACATAGAGGATTATACGGGAGCCCCAGATTATCCTTGAGAACACGTCCTGTCCCAGGTTGTTGGTTCCCATCGGGTGCTTCAGGCTGGGAGGGGCGAATATGTCCTCCCCTATCTGGGTCGGGTTGTAGGGGGAGATAAACGGGGCAAGTATTGCCATCGCCACCACCGTCAAGACGACGATGACCCCGAAGACCAGCAGACCCCTTCCGGGCTTCCTCTCCCGGAGCGGCTTTATCAGGAAGTCTATTATCCTCATCCTTCTCCCCCCTCAGTACTCCACCCTCGGATCGAGGAGTGCGTATATTATGTCGACGATAAGGCTTATCAGGCCGACGAACAGCGCGAACACTATGACCGCCCCCTGTATTGAATTGTAATCGCGGTAGTTTATCCTGTCCATGATGAACGTGCCCATGCCCGGCCAGTTGAAGGTCGTCTCCGTGAGAACCGCCCCTCCGAGCAGTATGGCGAACTGGAGCCCCATCAGGGTCACCACCGGGATGAATGCGTTCTTGAGGGCGTACCATAGAACCCGCCGGTCGGACACTCCCCTTGCCCTGTATGCCCGTATGAAATCCTGGCTCAGAACGTCGACCATGTTGTTCCTTACCAAGCGCGTGTAAGCCCCACTGAGAACTATGCCGAGGGTTATACTCGGCAGAACCAGATGAGAGAGGACGCTGTGTAGGGCAGTCCAGTTCCCTTGTATTATGCTGTCGAGGACGTAGAGGCCGGTTATCGAGTGGAAGTTTATTGCAGGGTCTATCCTGCCCGAGGTCGGCAACCAGTGGAGCTTGACGCCGAAGAGGTACTGGAGCATCATGCCGAACCATGGGATGAACAGGGTGTAGGCCACTATGCTGTAGACCCTCATTGTTGTGTCCGTCTTGGTGCCCTTTCTCACCGCCCCCAGTACGCCCGTGGCCAGACCGAGTAGTACGCTGACCGTAAACGCGAATATCGTGAGCTCTATCGTCGCTGGGAGGCGGAGGGCTATGTAGCTCGAGACGGGCTTGCCCATGGGGGATGCAAGGGTAACACCGAGGTTTCCGTGGATCATCTTGATCAGGTAATCGTAGTACTGCACGTAGAGCGGCTTGTCAAGGCCTGCCAGGTGCTCCAGGTGGGCAAGCTGTTCCGGCGGGATGTTTTTCGTTCCAACGACGGCCAGTATCGGATTCCCGGGTAGAACCCTCAGAAAGAAGAAAACTATCGTGTACAGGATGAGTATCATAGGGATTATCATCAGCGCCCTTATTACTATGTAACGACCCAGTCCGCGGGCCAAATTGACCACCCCTTTCGTTTGGTACAAAGGACAGACAAAAGGTAAAACAAAAGAGCATCAACCCGTCTTGTAGACGGTGTTGTAGTGGAATATCATGTCGGGCCCTATGGTGACTCCGTGGACGTTCTTCTGTGTGACGACGAAGAGCTTGCCCTGAATGAGCGGAATGTAGGGCACGTCCTGTGCGAGTATACCCTGAACCTGCTCGTAGATCTGGGCTCTCTGGCTCTGGTCCGTTATCGTCTGGGCCTTCCTCAGAAGCTGGTTAACCGTTGGGTTCTCGTAGCCGGTTCCGGCCCAGCCGTTCGCCTCGCTGTCGAGGAACGGCGTGGTGTAGTCGTCGGGGTCGAGGTAGTCCGGGTACCAGCCGAGGAGGTAGACCATCATCTGGCCCTTCCTCGCGTAGTCGGTGTAGGTGTTCCACTCGGCGCTCTTGATGGTGACCTTGATCATTCCGGTCTTCTCCCACTCGCTCTTGAGAACCTGCGCGAGCGAGGCCTCGGTGTCGCCGTAGTGGGTCGGTGTGTACCAGAGGGTTATCTGGAGCGGGTTGCTCTCCGAGTAGCCTGCCTCACTGAGGAGCTTCTTGGCGAGGTTTAGATTGGCATCACCGTATTTCGTCTTAAAGACGTCTTTGTGG
>JAMONK010000240.1 GCA_027065835.1 Thermococcus sp.
CCTTCAGCCGGGCGAGTTCGATGGCGCACTCCTCCGGAATCCCACTGGAACACCGCTCTTCGGCGTTGCTGGGGACGACGTGAAAGTCCCGAATGAAGCGCGATAGTATCTCCCGCCTTCTCGGGCTGGCTGAAGCTAAAACCAGCATGTTCGTGGCTTGTGGGGCAGGGTTAAAAATGTTGCGGGCGGTTCAGGATCCTCTCCTCCCACGCTCACCGTCCGTCTGGATGGCATTCAGCTCTTCGATTCTTTTCCGAAGCCTCTCGACCTCAACTGTGAGGGCCAGCAGAAGAAAAACCAAGACCACAAAGGCCATCCCTAAGTAGAGGGTGGCTTGAGGCCTTCCTTCCGGCAGGGCCCAGCTTATTATCGCGGCGGAGATAAGCAGCGCGAAGAGGATGGAGAGGTCGTGGGTGAGCTTCATTTTGAGTTGCCTCCATTGAGCCTCAGGTTGTGGCCCAAATCGGTATCCCAGCGTCGAGCAGTCTCTTGAGCTCCTTGCCTATCGGTGTGCTCTTGCTCACCTTCACGATGCCTTTCTTGCTCGGTGTTGCGGTGAAGACGTACTGCTCGCCGCCGTAGAACTTGAGGGGCTTCTTCGCGTAGTCCGGAGAAACGCGGAGGGATATCGTTTTCTTCTTTTCCTCGACCTCGACGGGGACCTTCTCCTTTGGCTTTGCTTCCTCGCGCTCTGCGAAGCTCTTTACGTCGATGCTTATGCCGATTCTCTTCTCAAGGTCCGTGATGCGCTTGCCCTTCTTGCCGATTATCGCGGGGATATCGAACTCATCGGCGTAGATGACGGCCTTGTGCGGGCTGACTATCTCCACCTCGGCGTAGACATCGGGCAGGAACTTCTTTATCTCCTGCTTGAGTCGTCTCTCCGCTAGTTTAAATGCAGGGGACTTCTCCTCCTTTCTGACCGGGACGACGCTGACCTCCTCGCCGTATGTGTATATTTCGTATTCCAGCTCGCCCGTCTCGAAGTCACGAACCTCTATCACGGGCCTGGCCAGGTCCTCCTCCTTCATCCCGCTGGGCACCTTGACGAGGTACTCCAGCGTCAGAACCTTTGCAACCCTTCCGGCCTTGATGAAGATGACGGTATCGACTATCTGCGGTATCATCCCGAGCTCGACCCTGCCGATGAAGCGCTGGATGGCGTCTATCGGCTTCGTCGCGTGAACAACTCCGACCATTCCAACGCCCGCAAGCCTCAGATCGGCGTATATCTTGAAGTCGCTCGTCTTCCTCATCTCGTCGAATATCGTGTAGTCCGGCCTCACGAGGAGCAGTATATCGCCGGTGAGCTCCATCCTGCCGTTTAATGCGGTGTACTGGGTTATCTCTTCGCCTACCTGCAGGTCCCTCGGTTTCTCCATCGTCTTGACGACCCTGCCCATCCCGGCGTACCACTCGGCTAGGGCCTGGGCGAAGGTCGTCTTTCCTTCACCGGGTGCCCCGGCGATGAGTATCCCCTCGGCCTTGTCCGCCAGCCTCTTCATAAGCTCCCCACTCAACTCGTAGTCGCTTATGCTCAGCTTCTTCACAGGTCTGACGGCGGTTATCTCGATTCTGTCAGCGAAGGGTGGCTTTGCGATGACTATGCGGTAGTTCCTGAGCTGGACAACCGTTGCCCCCGGTTCGTCGAGTTCGATGAAAGACTCGGGGTCTCGCTTCGCTCGCTCAACGATGTCATCCGCTATCTCGTGCAGCTCTTCATCCGTGAGGGGTTCCTTCCGTATGGTAACGAGTTGCCACTCCCCGGGTTTTCCCTTCTTGGCGAAGGGGGCCATTCCTCCCTTCAGGTGAACGCTCATCGTGGTCTCGTCAAAGAAGTCCTCCAGTCTGTGGCGCAGTTCCCTTTTTGCGTAGAGGTACACCACATCGATGCCCTTTGCGATGGCGACGTCCCTTTGGACCCTGTCCCCGGTTATCAGCGTGGCACCGAGGGTCTGAGCGGCTTCCCTAACCATGTGGTCGATCTCACCCGCTTTTGCACGTCGTATCTGCCAGAGCTCCGGTCTCTCACCGTAAAACTCAAGGACTATCTCCCCCCTTTCAGCCATGTCGCGGAGCTTTTTGAGCTCTTCAAGACCCGTGTGCCCTATTGCCTTTCCCTCATTTGCCTGGTGCTCGATCTCGGCGACAACCGACTCGGGGATGACAACCTTGGCTTCCTCCTTGAGTGCGGAGAGGAACTGTGTAAGCCTCCCGTCAACTATAACGCTCGTGTCAGCGACAAAAACTTTCATCTCTCTCACCTCAGAAGTATGAATTTCCTTTGTCCTCTGGGAACTCTTTAACTAAAGGTTCATAAAGGTTTAGCAAGATATAGGTACGGTGGGAAAATGGGACGTCTCATATCCATTGCTTCCGGCAAAGGGGGCACCGGGAAAACCACCACTACCGCTAACCTCTCAATAGCCTTGGGCAAGATGGGGTTCAAGGTTCTGGCGGTTGATGCCGACCTGACCATGGCCAACCTCAGTCTTGTGATGGGTATAGACGATGCCAGCACGACGATTCATGATGTACTAGCGGGCAGGGCTGAGATAACCGATTCGATATACGCTACAGCTTTTGAAAACGTCCACCTGATTCCGGCCGCAATCGACTGGGAGCACGTCATCAGGGCGGACCCCAGAAAGCTCCCTGAGAACATAAAGAAGCTCAAGGCCCAGTTTGACTTCGTTCTGATCGACTGTCCTGCGGGTCTTCAGATGGACGCCATGAACGCGATGCTGAGCGGTGACGAGGTCCTCCTAGTCACGAACCCAGAGATCTCGTGCATAACCGACACGATGAAGGTCGGTATAGTCCTCAAAAAGGCCGGCTTGGTCATCTTGGGTTTTGTACTCAATCGTTACGGGAGGAGTGACAACGATATCCCCCCCGACGTGGCGGAGGAGGTTATGGAGGTCCCACTGCTTGCGGTTATTCCCGAGGATCCCTCGGTCAGGGAGGCCACCCTGGAGGGCGTTCCGGTCGTGGATTACAAACCCACCTCCAAGGGTGCGGAGGCTTACATGGACCTAGCGAAGGAAGTGGCCAGGATTTCCGGCCTTAAGGCAAAAGTCCTGGGGAGTGCCTACTGAGCCGCCCTTCCCTTGTGCTGGTTCATTCGTATCCCATTTTTTACGATCTTCTTTCACGCGAGTGTCCTTTTTTTGAAAACGTTTCCATGGAGGAACGGGCAAGGCTTTTCTGCCGGGTTGCTAAATTAGAGGGGGATGGATTATGTGTCTTGTGGCGGGGGGAATCGGTGAGGGCATCCGGGGAAAGTTCATCGTGATGATCAACGCCGGGAAGCACAGGGGAGGGGATAGCTTCGGTGTTTGGACCGACGGAGGGGTTCTCAAAAGTGAGGACTTCTCTGAGGTTGGTGAGATACCCGACGGCAGGATAGGGCTTCTTCAGTGCAGGCTCGCAATGACGGGTTCCAAGGAGTTTATACAGCCTTTTTTCAATCGTCTGGTTCTCGTGCACAACGGGGAGATATACAATCACCGACCCCTGCGTGCTTGGCTGAGGGACAGGGGGGTTGCGTTTGAGAGTGATGTTGACAGCGAGGTCATCCTCCGCCTTATCGAGTACCTGGTGGAGGGCGGGCTGGGAATCGAGTCCGCGATAAGGAAATCTATGGAGCTTCTGGACGGGGACTACGCTGTGGGGTTGAGCGACGGGAGAGACATCTACCTTTTCCGGGATCCCCTTGGTATAAGGCCCCTCTACTACTCCCAGGGGGGTTTCTTCGCCTCGGAGAAGAAGGTTCTCTGGGCCATTGGGGAGGAAGCCATAGCCGTTCGACCCGGGGAAGTTGTGAGGATATCCCGGGCGGGGGTCGAAAGGAGGAAGGTGTTTGAGCTGAGGCAGGTTGGGAAAACGTACCCCAGCATGGGGGTGGCTGAGCTGGCCCTCGCAAAAACCCTTGAGCCTTCGGTTAGGGAGAGGGTAGGCAGGAAAACGGGTGTCCTCTTCTCCGGGGGGCTGGACAGTTCGGTAGTTGCGCTCCTGGCGTCGAAATACTCCGATGTTGTCCTGTACACCGCAGGGGTGGAGGGGAGCCCGGACGTGACGTGGGCCCGCAGGGTCAGCGACGCCCTTGGACTTCCGCTTAGGGAACGCCTCTTCGACGAAGAAGATGTCAAGGAAGCTGTTGCGAAGGTGATCTTCGCCATTGAAGAGCCCAGCGCGATGAATCTTGCCATAGGGCTTCCCATGTACTTCGCCACAAAGCTCGCCAGAGCTGATGGGGTTAAGGTGCTCCTCAGCGGGGGCGGTGCAGACGAGCTCTTCGGTGGCTACGCCAAGTACCTTAGGGACCCCAGTTTGATGGAGGTGGATCTACGGGACCTAGGTGAGCGGAACCTTGCCAGGGACGATAAGATCGCCATGCTGAACGGTGTTGAGGGCCGCTTCCCGTTCCTCTCCCTGTCCGTTGTAGGGACCGCGCTGAAAACGCCCCTTGAGTTTAAGATAGGTGACGGCACCCGGAAGCTCATCCTCCGCAGAACCGCCCTCAGGCTGGGTCTTCCGGAATGGGTGGTGAAACGGGAGAAAAAGGCGGCCCAGTACGGAAGCGGGGCCCAGAAAATCCTGGAAAGGCTCGCCAAGAGGGAGGGTCTGAGACTCCGCGAATACGCGGAATGCCTTTTCAGTGGGGTTTTTAAACGGGGGTGAACGGTTCTAAACGTTCCTTAAACTTCCGCCCCTTTACCGCAGTCTTTTTCCCCCAGTTTCAAATCTAGCGGAATGGTTTCATGAAAAAGGCTTAAATATGCCGCTTTCGTTATTTTGCAGGAGGGTAGAAGTATGTTGAGTGGAAAATTCGCCGCGCTCTTCCTGGTCACGTTCATCGTACTGGCCCCGCTGGCCTCTTGGCACCCGGTGAGTGCGTCCGATTCAAACCTTGTCATCCTGGTGAGCGATAACGAGGCCGACTACGCGCTGGCGAGGGGTGTAGCGACCCTCCTCGGGGCGAAGCTTGTGGTTGCCCCCTGGGGCAGTTACAACGCCACTGTGAGCGCCGAAGTTCTAACGGCCGGGCCGGGTAGGGTCATCATAATAGGTGGGCCGGTTGCGGTCGTGAGCGAGTACACCCAGGATCTGAATGATTTTGGTATCCCCTACGAGCGCTGGTATGGGGCCGACAGATACGGAACCAATCTCGCGGTTGTGGAGTCTCTCAAGACGGAGTTCCCGGGTCAGTTCAGCGAGATCCGGGGTGTTGTCGTGGTCAATGGCCATGACGTACTCGCCATGCAGCACTACCTCCGTTACTACAGTGGAGTGCAGTCGGGAAAGGGCTGGCTTCTTGTTTTGACCGGTCCACAGCACATCAACGAGACGCTAGACGTGTTTGGGATGGTCGGTCTTCCAAGGAACCTCACGTACATTGCGACTGTCGGTGGAAACTCCCCGAATCCAATATTC
>JAMONK010000241.1 GCA_027065835.1 Thermococcus sp.
TTTTGGCCCGTTCGTCCTTTGCTTTCCTGGCCAGGCCCAGGTAGAACTTCAGTTCGGCCTTCTCCACTTCGAGGGCCAGCGCAAGTGCTTCAAGTTCGTTCATAAGAATCACCACTATAACTACTCCTCTCGGTTAATTAGCTTTTTGACCTCTTCAAGGACTTTCGCAGCATGCCCCTTCGCCCGGACATTTATCTTCTTCCACACAATCTCGCCCTCCGGGTTCAGGACGAAGGTGCTCCGTATCGCACCCTCGTATTCTCTGCCGTAGCTTTTCTTCTTCCCCCAAGCCCCCAAAACTTTGTGCAATCTGGCGTCGGGGTCGCTTAGAAGCTGAACCTTAAGGGCGTGCCTCTCTTTAAAGCGCTGGTGACTCCTCGGGGAGTCCCTGGAAACTCCTATCACCTGCACCCCCAGTCCCTTGAACTCATCAGAAAGCCCACTGAACTCCTTCGCTTCCGTTGTGCAGCCGGGCGTGTTGTCCTTTGGATAAAAATACAGAATCGTCCATTTCCCAAGAACAAACTCCCCCAGTGTCCTCTCCTCCCCATCCTCATCCAAGACCTTAACGTCCAGGTATTCCACGGAGATCACCAATATAATTAGATTTCCCTAACATTTAAGTCTTTTGATGCCGCTGCGTCATCTCGGGATTTATTTCAGAAGCAAAACCTTTAAAGTTTGAGATGCAAACTTAATGTGGTGATTGAAGGACCGGAGGTGGTATCGTGCCGTACGTCGGATTCGTAAAGACGAGTGAGGGACCCCTCAAGACGTACGAGAGGATCCTTGAGGCGCTGCAGAAGGAGGGTTTTGAGGTTACGTTTTCAAAGCATCACTGGGCGGGTGATATGCCGTTCGGTCTCGTCATAGCCGAGACCAGTATGGGGCGTGTGGCGGTCAGGTGGAGTCTCGGAAAGAATTTCGAGATGAGGCTTGAGAGGATGAATGAAGACGCCTTCGAGGACTTCGTGGAGGAGACGCTTGACTACATCGGCGGCGATTGAACTATTGAACTGTCGAATTATTTAATTATTTGATTAATTAATTAAATATGTAGTACCCCCATGAAAAAGGAGGACAAAGGGCTTTACGTGACCCTTTCGAGACCGTTTTCCCTTACGATGTAGGTGTCCTCGTGCTTTATCGCACCCTCCGGAATCATCAGGGGCGGGTGAATTATCGCAAGGGTCATGTTCTCCTGCACCTTTGAGGCCCTCTGGGGCACGACTATGGTCGTTATCGGCGGCTCCTCAATCAGAAGGCCAACGCTGTGCGTGTACCCCGCCAGGTAGGCGTCGCCGAATCCCCGGTCCTTGAAGAAGTTTGCCAGCTTTCTCTCGACCGAGGCCAGGGTAACACCTGTTCTGGTCTCCTCAAGGGCGAGTTTTAGAGCTTCTTCTTTGACCGCTATCGCCCTTTTGACCCGATCCCCCGGGTCTCCAACAATGAAGGTTCTGGCGGTGTTGGCGTAGTAGTGGTTCCAGTCCGAACCTATGACAATGGTGACCACGCCGTTCTCAGGAACCTTGAGGTCTCTGAAAGGCTCTGCGTGGGCCCTTGGTGTGGTCGAAACGTAGACCTTCGGATCCTCGCTGCCATTTGTCATGAGTTCATGAACCACCTCAGCGGCGATCTCAAGCTCGCTCATGCCGGGCTTTATAACCTCCTCGGCGACCTTCATTCCCCGCCCGGCGATCTTTCCAGCCCTCCTGATGTTCTCAAGCTCCCACTCATCCTTTATCATGCGAAGCCCCATGGTCAGCTCCAGGATGTCCACTATCTCAACGGTCGGGTTGAGACGCTGGAATATTTTAAGGAATATGAGGTAGGCGTCCCTTTCTATTCCGAATTCAAGGCCTACGGTGCTTATGCCGTTGGAGTGTATCCAGCCAACGATTCCGGCCATCAGATCCTCGGCCCTTTGGAACTCTACGATGTTCTCTATCCAGCTCTTTTCCCTGAAGAGGTCGGCCTCTCCCTTAACGACGTAGACTACGGGTTCCCCCTCCGCGGGAATCAGGAGACTCGGTCTGAGCCATTTCGTTCCCGTGAAGTAGATGAAGCTCGAAAGTGTCCTTATAACGGCGCCCTCTATGCCGTTCTCCCTCATGGCATCTTGAAAACGCTCAACGCGCCGTTTGAAGATGGTCTCCTTTCCTCTCATCTCAATCCCTCCAGTCAAGCAGTCTCTTCTCGCTCTCTATCCTTTTATATGGTTCGATGTCCATGGTTATCTCAAGCGTGCCAAGGTAGTTCCCGTCTCCGTCGAATACCGGCAGGTACCTGATGTAAACGTACTTGGGACCGAGCCTGAGCCAGAACGCGGCCTCCTTCTTCCTGCCTTCTTTGAAGGCTTTGAGTATTTTGTTGACGATGTGGACGCTCTTCGGCGGGTGGCAGAGCTGAACGGGCCTGCCCAGCACCGACATGGTTCTGTCGAATATCCTCTCCCCAGGTGAGAAGAAGCGAACGCGGTCGTCTTTGTCGATGAATGTGACATCAACCGGGAGCGCCTCGAAGATGGCCTTTAGCTCCTTAACGCTCAGGTAGCCAGTCCCGAGATCGATGTCGCCTTCCCGTTTCAACTGGCTCTTATCGAACTCCAGCGGCTGGCCCTTCAATGCCTGCTGAACCTCCTTTGGAAGTCCGAGGAGCTGTTCTACGCTCAGTTCAGGGTTGATTTCCCATGGATGGAGCGGTTTAACGTCCTCGCCCGGATCCCATGCCGGCGGACTGACCTTATAGAAACCGATCTCATCCTCCTGCATTCGTACAGCCTTCCACTCACCCTCGGTGAGGAGGGCCTTCAGGGTCGGGTAGTAGATGTTGTTCTCCCTGAAAACCATGTCACTCAGCGCGAATGAAGCCTCACCGGCCTTGGCTTTAAAGCGCTCGACGAACTCCTTCCACGGCATTCCGTCCTTCTTCTCGAGGAGCCAAGTCAGGTGCTTCACCATGAACCTTATCTCGTCGTGCTTCGTCCAGAGAACGGTCGCTATTGCGGTCAAACCGCGGCGCTCGATGTACGGGAAGGTGAGCATCTCCTCCCGGTTGTAGTGGGTGAAGCCGATCTTTCTGAGGTCATTCACTATCTCCTCCAGGACACCGAGGATTTCCTTCCTCATGCGCTCGTCCTTGGTCGTTGCTAAAGTCCTGGCGTAGAGGTTGAGCATCTCGGCGTCCTTCATTATCTCCTTGTTCTCGAGATAGAGCGTCTTGAGCGGGTGTCCGTCGGGCAGGTCTTTCTCCTCAAGTTCATCCGTGCCCTTCACAGCCTCCCTGAAGAGTTCAACGTGGAGGTCACACATCTTCGCTATGTCCTTGGCGGAGATGCCCTCCCTCACCAGTTCCTGCTCAATGATAGGTATCTCAAGGGGCGAGATACCGCTGAGAACTTGGCGGAATTCTTCCTTGAGTTCGCTAACATCCTCTCCCTCGTGAATCCTAAGGAGCAGGCCTTTCAGTTGCTCTTTCTTGTACTCTCGATTGTTGAGTAGTTCCGTCATTTCCATCACCTTCATGACAGGTGTCATATCAAGTACTTATAAGCATTGTTGGGCAAATATGCCCAGCAAGGTTTATATGCCGAGCGTCATATAATTGAGTGGTGGTTAAGATGATGCTCGATGTGAGGGGATTAAACCCGCCTCAGCCGGCGGTTATGATCATAGAAGCAGTTGGAAAGCTCAAAACAGGGGATACACTCGAAGTTATAGGTGACAGACCTTTCGTTGACATGATACCGAAGCTTGAAGGATCCGGCTACACGGTTGAGATCAGGGAGATAGGTGGCTTCTTCGTGTTGAGGATTACCAAGACCGAGAACTCTAAGGAGCTTACGATGGAAGTCAAGGAGTGCGACGACAAGCTGGACGAAATAACGGAGGAAACCAACGTGGGCAAGCTCCTAAAGGCCTATCCGGAATCCCTCAAAATCCTGGTGAAGTACGGCTTCTCGCCCCTTGAGAACCCCGAGATGAGGAAGACCCTCGCGAGGACGATAACCCTGAGGCAGGCAAAGAAGCTCATTGGGATGAGCGACGAGAAGTTCAAAGAGATGATGGCCGAGTTGAAGGCCATTGAAAAGCCTTAAATATTCCGTATGTCATAGGGATGACCATGAAGACCAACGCCTTTGAAGTTGCCTCACGCTACGTTTACCCTTCCGTCAGACGACGCCTTGTTGAGCTATTAAGGGCGGAGGGACTGAAGCAGACGGAGATAGCCGAACTTCTCCACATAACCCAGTCGGCGGTTTCCCGCTACCTGCGGATGGACCGGGGCGCACTGATAGACGTGTCCACATTTCCTGATGTGGATGCGGAGATCAAGGCACTTGCGGACCGGGTGCTTCAGGAGAGGCCAGATGAGTATGTGGTACACTCTGAACTCGTTCGAATCGCGGTGAGAATGCTTGGAAAGGGATACGTCTGTTCGTTCCACTCCAAGGTCGACCCGGAGCTTGATCCTGCGGAATGCAGGGTCTGTATTGAACTCTTCGGTGGGTCATGAAACGGACCCAAACTGGAGGTTCAGGAAACCCTTTTATACATCGTTGCATAACATATTCTGAAAATTTTCGAAGGTGATGGGTATGGTAGTGAAAAGGAAAATGACCAGGAAGTTTCTGGAGGAGGCCTTCGCCGGGGAGAGCATGGCACACATGAGGTACCTGATTTTTGCGGAGCAGGCCGAGAGGGAGGGGTATCACAACATAGCCAAGCTCTTCAGGGCGATAGCCCATGCTGAGTTTGTACACGCCAAGAACCACTTCGTGGCCCTCGGGAAGCTGGGGAAGACCCCGGAGAACCTCCAGGCGGGAATAGAGGGCGAGACCTTTGAAGTCGAGGAGATGTACCCGGTCTACAACAACACCGCGGAGTTCCAGGAGGAGACGGATGCCGTCCGGACGACCAACTATGCCCTTGAAGCAGAAAAGATACACGCTAAGCTCTACGAAAAGGCCAAGGAAACTGCCGAGAGCGGAAAAGACCTTGACATAAGGAGGGTTTACATCTGCCCCGTCTGTGGCTACACCGCCATTGACGAAGCCCCTGAGTACTGCCCGGTGTGCGGTGCCCCAAGGGATAAGTTTGTGGTCTTCGAGTGAATTTTTCGATTTTTTATTCCTCAAGTTTGGAACACAAACTTTATAAGGTATGGCTAAGAACATTAGGGTGGTGAAAGAAATGGCCAAATGGAAGTGTATAGTATGCGGCTACATCTACGATGAGGATGAAGGTGACGAGGACGCCGGGATAGCCCCGGGAACCAAGTTTGAAGACCTTCCGGACGACTGGGTCTGCCCGCTCTGCGGCGCTCCCAAGGACATGTTTGAAAAGATAGAGTGAGGTGGTTGAGATGCTTAGCAGAACGGTAAAGAGTGGAGATTGGAAGGGGGAGAAGCAC
>JAMONK010000242.1 GCA_027065835.1 Thermococcus sp.
GATCATGGCTGGTCCCCCGTGAAAGGGACGAGTTCATCTTCCCAGACGGAACGAGGGTGGACGCGGGGGACGTTGAGAGGATAGCTAGGGATCCGGGGAACCTCTACTTCGTCAAGGCCGGGGGCGTTTACAAGGCCGCCATAGCCAGTCCGGAGGGGTTCTACAAACTCGTACCGACGATTCCGCCGACCATAGAGATAAACGGAATAAGGATGCACAGGACCAAAGGTACGACGCCGCTAAGGGACACACTCAGCAAGGTCGAGGCGGTGAAGCCAAAAGAGAGCGAGACGGTCCTGGATACGTGTATGGGGCTGGGGTACACGGCAATAGAGGCCTCGAAAAGGGGGGCGTACGTCATAACCATAGAGAAAGATCCACACGTCCTGGAGCTCGCGAGGATAAACCCCTGGAGCAGGGAGCTGTTCACGGGCGGGAAGGTGCAGGTCATCCAGGGCGATGCCTTCGAAGTCGTCAGGAAGTTCAACGATGAGACCTTTGACGTCGTGATCCACGATCCCCCGAGGTTTTCCTTGGCGGGTCATCTCTACGGGGAGGAGTTTTACCGCGAGCTGTTCAGGGTTCTGAAGCCCGGTGGGAGGCTCTTCCACTACGTCGGCAACCCGGGGAAGAGATACAGGAAGAAAGACCTCCAGAAGGGCGTCATGGAGAGGCTGAGAAGGACGGGATTCACGGGGATAAAAAGAGTCGAGGAAGCTCTCGGGGTTGTGGCGAGAAAACCGGTAAGAAAAAGGTAGGGTCAGATTCCCCCCACCTCCTCAAGCTCCTCAAACGCCTCAAGGTTGGTGTAGTAATCCATAAGTTCCCTGAGCTCTTTTCTCATCCGTATGCTCTTGGCGATCGCCACACCAAAGCCGATTATTGACGGCCAGATCAGGAGGAGCAGCAGTTTGGCGTCGGGGATCGGTATCGGCCTCGGGGTCGTGAAGCGGTTGAAGTTCCATATCATGAAACTTATCATCAGCCAGGTCGTTGAGAAGTTGGTCAGACCGCTACCGCTCTCCCCCAGTTTGAAACCGGGAACGACGTCTTTGGTCAATGGAGGGAGCAGGTTGGTACCCATGAATCCGAGCTGATCCTCGAAAACGTGGAGCCAGTACCCTATCATCGACGCCGCAGCAAGTTCGTTCGTGTGCGCGTACCCGAACGCCCTGAAGAGCAACCAGACGACCGCAGCAAAGAGAACCCCCGCCGTCAGGGAGTGGCTGAAGCCGTGGTGCCAGGGAAGGAACCTGTCCTTAACGACCTTCTTCCCGTTTCTGTGGTCCACCCTGAAGGCTATGTCGGCACCGTTGAAGGCATCCACCCTGGTGGGCTTGGGATACGTCTTGATGAAGGGCACACGAACCTTGGCAACCCCGTAGCGCCTGTACTCGGGAACGGGACCCGTTATCTCAACACCTCCGGGTGTCACTATCGGTCCCATCTCCACCCGAACCTCCCTTCTGGGGGGATCGAGGTGTATGAGGAACCGTCTGAAAACGTCACCGGGGAGACGGATGTTGTGGATCCTCATCCTGACCTCGCCCTTCTCGTAGGCTTCCTCTATGGCCCTGGCCACCATGTCCGCTACAAGCTGTGGGTGGGGAGCATCGGCCACCACCAGCCTGAGGCCCTCCCCATCAACGTCCACGTATCCAAAGATCAGCATCTCCTTACCGCGCTCTATCTGACCAAACTCATCCTCAAAGAACTTGTAATCCTCCCCCACGGCCTCAACAGTTATACTCCCCGTCCCATCGTTCAAAACAAAGATTATACTCTGGTAGTCTTCGGTCACCAGCTTCTCCTCACCATTTCTGTCAAAAACCGTGTACGTCATCTTCCCCGATCCCCTCACGAGCACCTCCTCAACCTTTCCCTCAACGGCAACGAACTGATAACGGTTCCTCTCGCTCAGCTCGTTCACCTTGAAAAGCTTGGGTGCGTATTTGAGCTTCCTGTCCCAGGGAGCGGGTTCAACATCGTAGTCCACACGGCTCAGGAACTTCCCGAACTTAAAGTCCACAAAATCGGGGAAGTAAGCGGCAATACCGGCCACGATGGGCACAAGGACCCCCATTCTGAGATCTGCCACCAGGGAGGGAAAGAAGGTGGCCGCGGCAAGACCGGATATGTAGTGAGTCAACCCCCTCATTACGCATCACCCCAGTCCCAGCAGGTGCATCAGTTCACCGGTGTGCCCGGTCATGCTGATGACGACCGGAAATATCAGGCCCCCAAGGCAGTAACTCCTCCTGGTGTTGAAGGCCGCAGCGCTGAGACCTATCGCGGTGGAGATGAAGAGAACGACGATGCCCATCGGACCCGTGAGGAGGTATGCGATGAGCACCAGTGCGGCTGCAACGACGTAGGAGAGCTTTTTGATATGGACGAGGTTGAAGGTTCTGGAGAGAAATCTGGAGAGGTAGTAGGTGAAGATGAAGCTTATACCCGCGCTCATGAGGATGACCGCGATGGCTATGAAGTACTCGGAGTAGCTCTTGGGCGTGTAGATGGAGGACACCAGCCAAGCGCCGGCACCCCTCGTAAGCCTCAACGTGGGCAGGAACAGGAGGAAGAACGCCCCGGTGTAGTATATCACCCTGTTGACCCCCTGACTGATGATGAACGCATCGTCACCGCGCTGGCTCGTCATGTGACCCGCAACGAGGGCACCCATTCCACCGGTTATTATCGGGTAGATGGCAGCGATCACCCCGCCGAGGGCCCCGCCAAAGGATGCCTTAGCGATGCTGTAGGGACTGCTCTCAACCCTGTCCTCCGCGTGCTGTTCTATGAACGGGGGATTGGAAAGTACGTTCAGGATAACCCATGGCATGCCGAAGAAGCCGATGAACATCGGGGTCAGTCTGGTGTAGGCGCTCGTGGTCGGGAGGACGTTCGTGTTCATTATGATGAACCCCAGCATCCCAGCGGTGAAGAACACAAAGACTCCCCCGAGAATCTGCCTCCACGCAAGCCAGAGCCTCTCCCACTTTGTAGAACCAAGATCGCTCTCCTTGGGCCACTCGCTCATGAACATGAAAACGACTATGGCCACCAGGAAATAGGTAACGTAGGGGGAGGTGGCCTGGTAGAGGGGCGGCAGGACCTTCGGGAAGATAAGGAGGGCACTTACCACAAGGATAACGGTTCCGGATAAGGCCCCTATGAGGTACAACAGAACCGCCTCATGGCCCCTGCCGAGTAGGAGGTAGCGCTGAGTCGGGAAGAGCATCAAAACCGCGCTCTCATCAGCAACACTGAAGTACACACTGGAGATTGCACTGACGTAGGTGTAGGCCACTATGGCGGCAACGGCAAAGAAGGGAAAGGCCTGAACCGGCATGACCTCACCCACCCCAAAAACCCCGACCAGCAGGGCCATTATGTTGTAGATATGGAAGCCGGGAATCCAGGAGATGAGGGAGCCAAAAAAGACCCCCGCCAGTGACCAGAGTAGTATCTCCGTGAGAGGAAGCATCCCATCACCCCCCTATAACGATCGCGTCCCCGGTGTAGGGGATGACCTCCACGGTACCCTTGTACTCACCGACGTAGCCCCCTATCCTAACGGTTACGCCCTTCTGGATCTCCGAAGCCCTCTGCCCGATGACGCTCTTGGGGATGAAGATAACCAGGGGACCACTTCCGTCGTCTATCGTGAGTTTAACAAAGGTGCTCCCCGTGTACACGTCCGTAACCCTGCCCCCAACGACGACGGTCACACCGAGCGTGTAGTTCTTCACATCCCCCGTCTTCGGCTCCTGCGATGGAACGGCCTTAACGACCCTAAGCCCGGTGACCTTCATGGAGTCCGCGTCCACGGTGAGCGAGAGGATACTTCCGGTTCCAACTTCAAGGGGATTCAAGGAGCTCAAAAGATCACGCGGAACCTCCACCTTAGCGCTTCCGGTTCCATCCTCGATGGTGAGGAAGTAGCTGCCCGAACCGTAGGATATCAGCTTCCATGTCGCGGTGACGTTCACCAGGCCGCTGGAGGACTCAAGGTTGGCGACGCTGACGACTTTGTTCCCAGAGGAGGGGGCACCGAGGATCACCACCCCCGAGGGAACGTACACCACTATCTCGGGCGCCCCCTTATAGAACTCCACGTAGCCGGCAACCTTTAGACGCACCCCCTCAGTGAAGTTGGACCTGATGTCGCCGCTGAGGACACCACCCGGGATGAAAACGGTCACGTTACCGCTCCCATCGTCAACGGCCAGCTTCATGAAACTGCCGCCGCTCAGCACATCGACGACCCTGCCCTCAACGACCGCGGTCGTGCCAGCACCAAGGCCACCAACGTCCCCGGTCTTCACGAGCCTGCTCACGTGCGGCGTTACGACCTCGATCCTGGAGACGTTCCGGGTCCCAGCATCGAGTGTTATGTTCAGGACGCTCCCAGTCCCCACGGAGAACGGATTAAGGCCGGCAAGGAGCTCCCTCCCCACCAACAGGGAGGTCTTCCCGGTGGCATCACTGACGTTCAGATAGTACCTGCCCGACCTGTATCCAAGGGCGTTCCAAGTGGCCACCAGATAGACCTGGCCCGAAGACGAAGACAGTTCCGAAACGGTAACCCTCACGGCACCGGCCCTCTCAGCCCTAACCACGGCCCCCGGATGATAGACAACGACCTCCGGTTTTCCGCGATACTCCTCAACGTACCCACCAACCCGGATGTAATCACCGATCGATGGCATGTAATGGAGTGCGCTGGCGGTTTTTCCGGGGATGAACACGTCAAGCTTCCCATCGAGGGTGAGCTTAAGGTTCCCGCTGAGGTTGGCGGCATCCGTTACGGTGCCCTGAACGGCAACCGGACTGTTCACCATCCCAAGGTTCACCTGCCCAGTGTTCAAAATCCTCGGCTGCACTGCGTTCAGAACCTCAACCCTTTCTGCGACAAGGGAAGACGCGTTTACAACGGTTCCCTCCACCAGCAACCTGCTACCAGGCCCAACCACGAGGGGATTGACGCTCAGCAAAAGCTCCCGTGAGGCAACCACGTCCGCACCACCAACGTTTACATGGTAAACGCCGCCAGAGTACGAAATGGCCTCAAGGCCCCCCACGAGATTCACCTTCTGACCCACGTAGTCACCCAGCTGGGTCGCGGTGACGTTTGGAAGCTCAACGGTCTTGTTCGCTATAGGCCTCCCGTAGGCGCGGACGTACTTACCGGAGTACACAACCACTTCGAGCCCACCGCGGTACTGCTCCAGGTAACCACCAACCCGGACACCCAGACCGGTCACGAGCGCTTCTTTAGTGGCGTTGTTCAACTCCCTAAGAACCGGGGACGGCATAAAGACATCCACTTTCCCGGTACCATCGTTTAGGGAGAGCTTGAGGTTTGAACCAACG
>JAMONK010000243.1 GCA_027065835.1 Thermococcus sp.
TGGTGGGGCCGCCGAGATTCGAACTCGGGTCACGGGCTCCCAAAGCCCGCAGGATAGGCCAAGCTACCCCACGGCCCCGTCCCGCGGTAGTGCAATGACACCTTCCTTATTAAGCTTTTCGCTTTGGGCAAACAGCGGGCGGCTCATTGGATATCGTATCCCCGTTGAAGGTCCGGTCTTTCGAGCGGGGCAAGTTTTATAAAAGAAAGCCACAAGCTTAGGCCGAGGCGAGACCGGTGGAGCGAGAGATAACCGAGGAAAAGCTCCAGAGATATTTTAAAATAACCGAAGAAGCCCTTAAAACTCTGGAAATTGCCGTCCACGAGAAGAGCCTCCTAAAGGCGGTCGCCGACGATTTTCTAACGATGGCCAGGAGCTATTTTGAGGATGCCCGGTACTACTACTCCAGAGGGGACTACGTTACTGCGTTTGCTGCGCTCAACTACGCCCACGGTTTCATTGATGCGGGGGTAAGGCTGGGAGTGTTTAAAGGAGAAGACGACAGACTGTTTGCCTTTGGATGAGGGGTGAGAACTATGGGTGACTACGTTGTTGTTTTGGAGGCGCCGATAATCGTCAGGGACGTTGAAACCCCGGATGATGCGATAAACGTTGCTGTTTCAAAGGTTGCCAAGGCTCTTAACAAGGAAAAGCTCGACTTCGTGAGGGTTGAGATAGGATATTCCCAGTGTCCCGTTTGCGGTGCTCACTTCGAGAGTGCCTTCGTGATAGGTAACGTGGGCCTCGTCGGAATGTACCTCACAATTAAGGTTTACAACGCTCAGACCATCGAGCACGCCGAGAGGATAGCCAAGGCAGTCGTTGGTAAGGCCCTCAAGAAGGTGCCCTTGAAGATATATGAGATAAGGGAGCTCAGCGAAGGGGACGAAGGGGATGGGGTGGAGTTAAAGGAGGAATAGACACCGCCCTCCCGTTCCCTTAAATCTGCTTCTTTTGGGACGGGGGTAAATGCCTTTCTGCCCCCCGCCACCAACAAAGCTTTTAAGCATCCCCCAATCAACCAACGACATAACGGGTGGAGGTTTTGCCATGACAAAGTTCATATTCGTCACCGGTGGTGTCGTTAGCGGTCTTGGAAAGGGTATAACCAGCGCTTCCCTCGGAATGCTCCTGAAGGCTAGGGGATTCAGGACGACCAACATCAAGATCGACCCCTACCTCAACTACGACGCCGGAACCATGAACCCCTACCAGCACGGCGAAGTGTTCGTCCTCGACGACGGCGGCGAGGTTGATCTCGACCTCGGCAACTACGAGAGGTTCCTGGACACCAGCTTAACCTTCGACCACAACATAACCACCGGGAAGGTGTATTCTGCGGTTATAGAGCGGGAGAGACGGGGCGATTACCTGGGGGCAACCGTCCAGGTCATACCCCACATCACGGATGAGATAAAGTCCCGCATACGGGAAATCGCAAGGGACCATGATGTCGTTGTCGTGGAGGTCGGTGGAACCGTCGGTGATATAGAGAGCATGCCCTTCCTCGAAGCGGCCCGTCAGATGCAGCTTGAGGAGGGAAGGGAGAACGTCGCCTTCGTTCACGTCACCTACGTGCCGAAGCTTAGGGTGGTTGGGGAGCAGAAGACGAAACCCACACAGCACAGCGTTAAAGAGCTCCGCTCCCTTGGAATACAGCCCGATGCGATAGTTGCGCGTTCGGAGGAGCCACTTGAGGAAGAGGCCAGGAGAAAGATAAGCCTCTTCACGAACGTTCCTGGAGAGGCCGTTATAAGCGCCTACGACGTTGAAGACACCTATGAGGTGCCCCTCATGCTTGAGAAGGAGGGCCTTGCCAGATACCTCACCGGGAGGCTCGGCCTTCCAGCTAGGGAGCCAGAACTGGATGCCTGGAGGGGTATGGTCGGGAAGTACAAGGAAATTGGGGAGAACGTCGAGATAGCGGTTGTTGGCAAGTACACAAAGCTCGCGGACTCCTACCTGAGCATCAAGGAGGCCCTTAAACATTCAAGTGTTGCCAACGACGTGAAGGTGAGGATTCGCTGGATTGAGGCTGAGGATGTCGAGAAACACGGTGTAAGGCTTCTTGAGGGAGTTGATGGTATAATAGTCCCCGGTGGCTTCGGCGCCAGGGGGACCGAGGGCAAGATGATGGCCGCAAGGTACGCCAGGGAGAACGACGTTCCCTTCCTCGGTATCTGCTTTGGATTTCAGCTTACGGTTGTCGAGTTCGCGAGAAACGTCCTGGGGATGAAGGGCGCCCACTCCACCGAGATAGACCCGCGGACACCCTATCCGGTCGTGGACCTCATGCCGGAACAGCGCGGTCTTGACAAGCTTGGCGGAACCATGCGGCTCGGTGCGTATCCGGTGAAAATCCGGCAGGGAACCTTGGCCCGCGACCTGTACGGAAAAGGGCAGGTATATGAACGCCACAGACACCGCTGGGAGGTTAACCCTGACTTCATAGAACGCTTTGAAGCTGCCGGCTTGGTCTTCAGTGGGATCGCCGGCGATGATGAACGGAGAATGGAGATACTCGAGCTTCCGGAGAAGAGGTACTTCATAGCCACCCAGTTCCATCCTGAATTCAAGTCAAGGCCAATGAACCCTGCGCCGGTGTTCAAGGGGCTGGTAAGGGCCGCTAAAGAGAAAAAGTTTGGGAGCGGTTAAAACTCCAGACCGAGCTCATCGAGCTCCATGTCCACCTTTTTTAAGTCCTCAAGGCGCTGGAGTTCCCGGTACAACGCCGCACCGGCGGCCCATACGAAAAAGTACAGCAGTGCATCCAGGGGGGCCTGAGCTAGCGCCGATACGTACGTCGCAGCTTCCTTTGAGGCCGTTATCTGGGTTATCACCGATATGGGGGCGGCCGCAACCTCAATCGCTATGAGGATTATGAAGGTCAAGAAGCCGAACGCCATGGCCGTTTTCATGTTTGAGTATATAAGACCGAGGGCCTCGAAAGCCGAGCCTAGACTCCCTTTCTCAGCGTAGATGGGGACCGGAAGAACCGTGAGGCTTAGGCTCAAGATTGCTACCAGGATAAGGAGCAGCAAACCAACTATTACCAGGATTAAGCCTGCTCCACCGAGCATCGCTCCAATTCCCACCAGAAGAACGGGGAGAGCGACGAGCAGGAGGGATATGAGCGTGAATATGAGATTCAAGACGAGCACCCCGGGGAAGTGCTTAATCCCGTCAACTGCCAGCTCAGAGAGTGAGTATTCGGAGTCCGTTAAGGACTTTAGAAGGCCTTTGATGACGGAGTACTGGAAAATTGAGGATAGAATTAGAGCAATGACTCCGTACATTGCCAGAATTTTAAGAAACTCGTTCATATGGGTGGTTTCGCCTGCCAGGCTCCCGTGTTCTTCTATTATCACGTCCCCGGAGTGGGTTTGATTGCTCTGGAGGGGGCCGTTTTGAAGGAATGGACTGTTGCCCAGCATATAAGCTGATAACGGGGCCAGTATCAGGCTCATAATAAGGGGTAAGAGGTACAGTTTTTTGTTTCTAATTACGAGGGTGAACGTCCTTGAAAATGCATCCATAGCTCCCATGGAACCACCTAAGAGGGTAAACCCCGGGGAATTTAAAAACTATTCCAGAAAAGCTTATAAACGGCTAGCCAGAAGGGGCGATAGGTTAAGAATTGGTAATACATCGGTGTCATGAGGTGAGATAAATGGCTATCTGGCAGGGAAGGTCACTTAGAAAGCCTTCAGGCGGAAGGATAATCTTCGCGAGGAAAAAGAGGAAGTACGAGCTCGGCAGAGAGCCGGCCTTCACCAAAGTTGGTGAGGAAAGGGAAAAGAAGAAGATCATCAGGACCTACGGTGGAAACAGGAAGGTCAGGCTTATCGAAGCCCTCTACGCCAACGTTTTCGAGGGTGGAAAGGGCAAAAAGGTCAAGGTCCTCAACGTCCTTAAGAACCCGGCCAACAGGCAGTACGTCAGGAGAAACATCGTCACCAGGGGCGCCATCATCGAGACCGAGGCCGGCAAGGCCATCGTCACCAGCAGGCCCGGCCAGGACGGCGTCGTCAACGCGGTCCTCATCAAGGAAGAGAACGCCTGAATCCTTTTCTTCAATTTGCCTTTGGCCTTTGCACATATCTTTTTGACGTTTAGGGTTCTTGACCCAGTTTGAGGGTTTTAAAGTCGTCCAAGTCCCAGAGAAGCCAGCCCTCTTTTCTCAGCCCTTCCTTCCCCTCAACACTCTTGGCAACGAGTCCATAGCTTTTCTCCCACCCGTCAAGCCCAACGAGTTCAGCCTTCCGCTCCAAGTCCTTCAGAATACCCCGCGATTCCCCCTCCTGTCCACGAACCTTTACGGATCATGCTTATACTAAATCGCGATTCGAATATTTAATGGCTGCAGCGGGCGGTTACAGCCGTCCTCAAAACCTTCTTCCAGAAGAGCCCGCGGTGATAACCACCATTATGATAATCCCAATTGTCACCTTAAACTTTCGCCCCGGCCGCAAGCCTTTTATAACTGCGGGACGTATTGTTCCCATCACGGTGATGCAGTGGTAATGCGGTTGGACAGTTAGGAGAGGTGGAAAAGGTGCCGTTTCCACAAATAGATGGAGATCGCCACTATACTTACCACAAAGTATCGCAGGCACAAGTCCATTTACGTCACAATCCTGATTTTCACGGTATACTCACGCCACCAATGCGGGAAGAGGTCAAAAAAAGCGATCTCATAGAAAAAATAAGCTATGGAGACTGGTACGGTCCAGATAGCAAAAACTGGGCCGACAGCATTGCATACGGAATACCTAACTACCTGATCCGACTGGTCCTTGCTGGAAAAGGCGTAGATCCTCGGGCGATAGAGCAATACTCATCATACTTCAGCCTAGTAAACTCATACTACGTGAAGCCGGGACACTTGGGGGGAAGGATTTCTCACAGGATGCGAGAATTCGAAACGCTGGACGAAAGGAAGGCATGGGAAGAACTAGAAGACAGTCTAAAGGGGAAGGTTCCTGACAACCTTATAGACACGCTCCGAAAGATGTTCCCAGATATGCTGAAAACGGGACTCGTATTCAAGAAAATCGTGACCGAGCATAAGAACAGATACAAAGCAAAGGATGAAATAGAAGCGTTCAAACAGCTTGCGCAGCACCCAGCACCAGAAGCGGTGATCCTGGACTACATCAACCCAGAGGACCTGAAAGCACTGCATAAACTCCATGTAAAGCTATACCACACACTGCCGGGATTCTTTGAGAAGAAAAGCGGAGTAGAGCACCTTCTAAGGATGAAAGAAGTACCTGAGGAAGAAATCAGAAGGATTGAGGAAGAAGCCCTGGCAGAGCTTCAAGGCAAGAAGCTAGGCGAACAGGTCAGCGCAAGGAAA
>JAMONK010000244.1 GCA_027065835.1 Thermococcus sp.
CATCGATATCACCTTGGATAAATTATCCAATACTGAAAGATGTGTATGCACCCTATAATACTTTGCATTGGATACTTGGTCACCCCTCCAGGAAATCACGGAGATTTCTCACCATTTATCATCTTGGATAATTAATCCATGTAGCTTAGACAATCAGAATGACAATGAGGTTGTGTGTATGGGCCATTACTGCCGAATACCCGTCATTAATACAAAATAGTGAGGTCAATTTTGTTAAGAACCTAAAGATGGTACACCATTATCTTTTTAACCCGTTCGGCCAACCGAAAGCCGGTGGTTGATATGAATGAGATTAAAGATGAATGGGAGAAGGCGCTGACCGGGAGGGACTGTGAGAGGCTCCTGGAGCTGTTTGACGATTACTTTGATACCCTCGAAACCGAGGAGGAGGTCAGGGATGAGCTCGACCGTTTGAGCGACGTTGCGGTGGAGTGCGAGGATCCCTACGATCTGGCGGAGGAGATAGCCCATATGTACGCCCACCTCGACGAGGTTGGGAGGGGCGTTGAGCTCTACAGGAGGATAGCTGAGGGGAAGAGGGGCAACGATGAGGAGTACGCTGCCGCCCTCTACTACCTGGCGGATGCCTACGACCACTTCGGCATGCCTGAGAAGGCTCTGGAGACGTACGGGACCCTTCTTGAGCTTGAGGAGGGCCTTGGAAACGAGAAGGAGATAGGTCTCACGCTGGCCAACATGGCGATAGTGCGGGATGAGCTTGGGGAGTACGAGGAGGCCCTGAAGCTCATGGAAAGGGCTAGGGGGATATTCGAGAGGCTCGGCGATGAGAGGAACCTGCTCATAAGTTACCTCGATCTGGCCCACTTCCACTACGAGCTCGGGAACTACGAGGAGGCTGAGGCGTTCCTTAGGGAGATCTATAAGAGCCCGCGTGACAATGAGGTGGAGGCCAACGCCAAACTCATAGAGGCCGAGGTGTGGGCTGGTCGGGAGGAGTACAGGAAAGCGTTTCTCGCCATCAGGGATGCGCTTCTCAAGGCCCTTGAGGACAGTGATGAGCTGTTTGGGCTTGTCTTCGACACGCTCACGGACTTTATAGAGGGGCTGTTCAACGAGGGGGCCTACAGTGTTGTCGCGGACAATGTGGGTATCTTCGCGGAGCTCTTTGAGGACGATACCGAGTACTTCTTCAGGGCCGTTGGGGAGCTGGCCAGATGGAGGGACGGGGAGGGGGGTGCAAAGGAGAGATTTGATGACCTCTACTCAAGGGTCGAGAACGAGGAGCTGAGGGAGATCCTGGATGAGTGGAGGAAGCCGAAGTTGAGTCTGGGGCTCTAGGCTTCTATTCCTTCTTCAATCTTTGTGTAGTCCTCAATAACCACCCAGGTCTGGGTGGTGATCCTCTTTTTGAGTTTATCAGAACGTTTGTTTGTGTTCTCTAACGGGCATGCATCAATAGAGAAAAGGGGAGGATTCAGATTCTGGAAACGGTCTCAACTTCCGCGCTCTCGACGTTTTCGACGTTTCTGAAGAGGTCGGCAACCTCGTCGTAGGAGTAGCCCTCCTCGTCTCTTCCGAGGACGTAGAACTTGAGGGCCACGAGGCCGAAGGCTATTGGTTCGCGCTCGACCTTGGCGAGGCCGAATTTCTCTGGGAGGGTTTCTTTTAGTTTTCCTTCGAGCTCGTCGAGGTTGACCTCTGGGTCGGTCGGCATGACCTTGATGACGCCAACAAGGTTGAAGTCGCTCATTTTTTCACCTCCTGATTTACGGCCCTTCCCAGCCGCACTTGGGGCACTTGTAGGGCACGCTAAGGACTCTGCATGATTCGCAGCGCCAGATTATCTCCTCGCCGCAGTTGGGGCAGACGAAGTGAGTGGCGTGCTCCCTTGGGGTTATCTCCTTTCCACATGATGTGCATACGGGTACCTCTAACTTCATCTCCACTGCTAACACCTCCGAGAAAGGTGGTTTTGTCACTGGAGGGCATTGCTGAAGTTGGCTTATAAATCTTTCCATTCCCTGCCTTTCGGGACGTCCTTGGAAAACAAAAGGGAGAGGAGGGGGTTGGTCATTTCTTCTCAACCCTGTGGAGGGGCCACCAGGCCTTATCGCCGGCCAGTTCCATGAGGGCGGGGCCCAGGAAGTAAACGGCGGCGAAGCTCGTTAGTAAAACTCCGACGGCCAGGGCGAAACCGATCTCCCTGATGCCCCAGCTGGCGCCGGTCATGAGTGCCCCGTAGGTGGTTGCTAGGACGGCTGCGAGGCCTATCACGAGGGTGTCCATGGTTCCCGCTGCGACTATGAGCGCGTCCCTTGGGCTTCTCCTCTCGAACTCGTCTCTGGCTTTCACCAGGTAGAAGCTGTTGTAGTCTATGCCGACTCCCATGAGGACGATGAACACCATCATGGGCAGGAACCACATGACCCCTTGGTTGAAGACCTTCTCGAAGAGCCAGCTTGAGAGCCAGATGCTGAGGAGGACGCCAGTGGCTATTGTGGCCATGGTGGATAGCACCGCTGGGAGTCCTTTGAGGGTCGGGACGAGGGAGAGGAACATGAGCAGCAGGGCCACGGGGAATATTCTGTGCCAGAAGACGTTGTTGATGAGGTTGCTGAGGTCGAGGGCTAGGGCCGTGTTTCCGCCGACTTTTCCGCCCTTGATAACTCCTTTGGTCTCTTCTTCCTTGAGGTAGTGTCTGATGCTCTTTACCATGTCTTTTGAGCGGTCGTCGGTGGCGGAGTACTTCCCTATGACTTCTATGAGGACCCTGTGGCCGTCGGTGGAGATGTACTTGTCTCCTCCGAGCTGTTTTACCGTATTGAGGCTCATGTTGTTAACGTGGGTTCCGTAGGGCATTGCGGGGGAGAAGACGTGCTCGACGCCGTTGATTGAGCTTATGTCCCTGCTGAGTTTTTCTATTGTCTTGAGGTCTGAGTCGGTCACTGGGTGGCCGAGGTCCACGATGACGTAGGTGGGGGAGGTGACGCCGGCTCCGACCTTCTCGTCGGCTATGTTGAGGAAGTGGTAGGTTTCGCTGTCTTTGGGGATGAAGAGTTTGACGTCGTGGGTTCCGTTGAAGTTGGCGAAGTTGTAGGCCGCCGGAATCGCTATCAGCAGGAACACCAGGGCGACGACTTTGGCGTGTTTGGTTACCCATTCGGCTATCCTGCTCCTCTCGTGGATGTTGATGTTCTGGACGTGTTTGATGTGTCTGGGCCACCAGAAGATCGGTTTGTCACCTATAAGCACGGTTATTGCGGGGATGAGGGTTAGAGAGGCTATGAGAACTATTATAACGGCGAGCGGGGCTATCATTCCTATCGTTTTGAATATCGGGAACTCGTATGCGAGGACGAAGGAGGCGAAGGCTATGATGTCCGTTGAAGCGCTGGCGAGGACGGCGTCTTTTGCCCTTCTGAGGGCTTCGGAGGCTGCTTTCTCGTGATCGTAGCCCTCGGCGATGAACTCCTTGAAGCGGTGGACGTAGTAGGTTGAGTAGTCGATGCCGAGGCCGAGTGCCGTGGTCACGGTCAGCATCTGGGCCCAGCTACCTATGTCCACCAGGTCGCCTTTGGCCAGGAGGTAGAGTATCCCCAAGGAGGTTAGGGTTGCGGTGGCGACGCCCGTGAAGGGCAGTATCGTCGCGAGGAGGGCCGCTCCCATGAGTGCCAGTAGGACGAGGAAGGCGCCCAGGACGCTGAACTTGGTGGTCTTGTTGTTGTCCTCCTTTCCGTACTTGATGGCCTCGTAGGTCTGAACCGGGGTTCCGGTGACGTAGGCTCTCACGCCGCTGTAGTCCTTGCCGAAGATTTCAAGGGCGAGCTTCTTGGCACCGATCGCGTTGTTGTACTGGGCGTGGGAGGCCTTTTCGATATCGTTCTCATCGGGGAGCCCCTTGGGGACGAAGATTATCATGAGGGTCCTGTTGTCCTTGCTCTTCAGCATGCTTATGAAGGGCTCCGCGGTCGAGTAGAGTTTTCCGTATATCGCGTCGGCAATGGGCTTTACGTCTTTCTTTGTTAGTGCATCCGGGTGCCCCCTGAACCTCATTCCAATGCTCACGATGAGGCTCGCGTTGACGTCCTTTGTGAACTGGTTTTTGGAGAGCTGCTGGGAGACGAGGTCTATGGAGCTTTCACGGACGAGTTTTTCCACTTCGGCTGGGGTCAGCGGGTACTCGTCGGGGATGAGTTTGGCCGTGCCCATGATCTCCTCCCTGACGTCGGTCGGAATGTCCTCGTCCTTCAGCTTCTCCTGAACCCCCTGGAGGAAGAGGTCGCCGGCTACGGCCTCAACGCTCTCCCCTTCGTAGAGGCGCCTAACCACGTCGCCGAGGGAGGGCATGCTGGAGGGTACAAGGCTTACGACGACGTCAACGGTGGCGTTCTCCAGCGCCGAACCATCGATTATTCCCCGCGGATCTTTGACTGCCGCCGTAACTATCGCGTCCGCGGTTCTTCCTGGTTCCGGAACCTTCATGTTCCTCAGCGTCTCAACGAGCTTTGAGCGTATCAGGCCCTCGGCGATCCTATCTATCGCGTCCGTGGTACCACCGCTTTCGTACAGGGCTTTCAGAGCTCCTTCACTCAGTGAAATTCCTCTTGACGCCAGGATTCTTTCCATGGCACTCACGGTGGCATACTCAAGGGCGGTACCGTTGGTGCTGAGGACTCCAGAGGCGCTGGGGTCGGTGTTCAGGGTAACGTTCACAATCATGGGCACTAAGGGGGCGGTTTCGTTGTTGGCCTCCCTCATCGCTCCGGCCTGTAGAAGGCTCGCCTCAAGCCTCCTGGTGGGGCCGTTGCGAAGGATGGTGAAGAGAACTTCTTTCGGATCGGATAGGGACAGTAGTGGACTGTTGGGTGTGGTGGAGCGCACGTAGGAGAGGGCGAAGTCTGCGGCGGCCCATTCAACTTTTTCTGGAGAGGGGTTCGGACCCAACTTTATCGAAGCGTTGACGACCTCGGCGAGGAGTTCCGGCTCAACCCTTCCGAATCCTGGGAGGGTTATTGATTGACCGCTGGAGAGTACAATCCTGGGGGTGTTCTCAAGGGCGGAGGAGGCGATTCTACCGACGGTGGACGCCATTGTTTTTTCCGGCATGTTCTCTATGGCGTGGTAGCTTCCAAGTTCCTCGTCGGTGTTTTTGACGCCCAGGTAGAAGGCGTAGGAATAGGCCTCGGCCAGTTCCTTCTCGGTCGTGTCGTTAACTCCCGCCAGGACGATCCCCCTCGTAACGTTCGCTAGGAGGATGTCGGTTATTCCCTGGGCCCCGTACGTCGAATAAGCGGGGTATGTGGCGTTGAAGACGGCGTAAATGAACTGTGGGGTTACGTTA
>JAMONK010000245.1 GCA_027065835.1 Thermococcus sp.
CCTTTGACGCCGGTGTCATCTACGGCACACTGAACGGATGGGGCCTTGAGGACTCGGCAAAGCTTGGTATGCTCCTTGCCTACCTGACTGTTCAGAAAATCGGTGCAAGAAGCGCGATAGTCCCCTTGGAGGTCGTTAAGCGGGAGGCATCGACGCTTGGACTGGAGCTGCCTTTTGATATCTCCAGCGGTAATGTCTGAATCTGCTTATGCTTTTTTCTCGTTTTATTGTCCATCGGGGCCCCACAGAACTGGGGCGGGAGGGGAGCAACGCTTAAAAAGATTTACCCTTCAGATATCCTTAAGAGTGAGAGTCTAACTGATTTAGGAAGCCCGAAAGTTCAGGATGGAGGTGGATTCCTTTGGAAATCATAGTTGATAACTTTAAACCGAAGATCACCCGCCCCTTTAAGAGGAAGAACGAGTACTGGGTCAAGCTGATAACCTCTGACGGGGAATATATTATGAAATTTAAAACCCCTCTCGAGGCAGAAGATGCTATATACGGTATGCTGGATGACCTTCAGGTCTATGGGGGGAAAGTCAGGCTCAAACTCCGTGAGGGGAACGTTATAGAGGGCATCGAGGTTCTCGAGCTCTACAAGCCCTCCGCCAAGGAGCTCCTTAACGAGTATTTCACGGATTGATTTGATGCCTTTTTTTGTTCATTGCCGTTGGAAATCTGACAAAAACCTATATATAGCACGAATCACATAGATTATTCTTGGACGATATCCTTAAGATAAAGCTCCAGATGTTCAAATATTCTCTGGAGGTCGTTGATGTGGCCAGACGAAAAAACAAGGAACTCATGGAACTCGCCATGGATATGGGGGGCGAGGAAGCCGTTGAGGTAATCAAAGCCCTGGAAAAAAAAGGGGAGGCCACGGACGAGGAGCTTGCGGAAACGACCGAGATACGCGTGAACACAGTCAGAAAGGTTCTATACATGCTCTATGATCAGGGACTCGCTGAGTTTAAGAGGATACGTGATAAAGAAACCGGCTGGTACTACTATTACTGGCATCTGGATACCAAACGCCTGCCGGAGATTCTGCGCTCCAAGAAAATGGCCGAGCTCAAGAAGCTCAAGGAAATGCTGGAGGAGGAGACCAGCGAGATCTACTACTGGTGCAGTACGCCTGGACACCCAAAACTTACCTTCGACGAGGCTATGGAATACGAGTTCCAGTGCCCCATATGCGGTGAGATGCTCATGCAGTACGACAACACCCAGATAGTGGAGGAGCTCAAGCAGCGAATCGAGGAGCTTGAGATGGAGCTGGGCCTTAGGAAGAAGCCCAGAAAGAGGAAATAATCTGAATGGTACCTGTATGAACTTCGGGGATGGTGAGAATGGAAGAAGTGGTTATTCTGGAGAAGGTTTACGGGGATAGAAGTGGCTTTCTCAAGCTGGATAGAAAACTGAAGGCCCTTCTCGGCGATCTTGAAGTTGAGTGGAAGCTGTCCGCAGTTAAAAAGAACTGGGTGAAGGTTTCCTTGAGCGGTGAGGATGAGGAGGTAAGTGCCAACGTCGTCAGGGGAGAGTTCGGTGAGGTCCCTTACAGCCTGAGAGCGGTTGAAGAAGGGGGAACATACCGGGGGAGGTTCGTGGATCTTGGAAAGGTCGGATACGGGGCTTACGTGGATCTGGGTATATTCTCCCCCAGACCCAAGGATGCGCTACTCCCCTTGTACTATCTGAAGGAGCACTTCGGCGGGATTCCGGTTCGTGAGATGATACCCCGCTTTGGATGGGTCGATAACCTCCCGGTTGAGGTCCGGGTTAGGAAGGTGGAGTTCGGGACGCGGGAGGTGGAGGTGGAATTCTCCGATTCCCAGCTAAAACGCCTTAACTCCTGGTTAAACGACGGTTATGACAAGCTCTTTATCGCGGGTACCGTAAGTGAGAACGTGGAGAGAGCCCTTATCCGAACGGGTCACGGGAGGGACGTCAAGCGCATTGAGGAACTTGGCCTTATGGAGACCCTGCTCGTACTTAAGAAGGGTACGGAGGCCCCGGGAATAATACGGGAGATCGGCCCCCACATTAAGGGGGCGGTGATGGGTGCCATCAAGTTTTAGGGGTTAGGACGTACAGCAGTCTGGTTGCCAGTGCGCCCAATATGACGAAGCAGTACGGGGCCAGCGTCTGGACGAATACGGAGAGGGGGAGGTATGCAAGGGCTAGAAGGGCCAGGAATGGCGTCTGCCCTCTCATCTTCCCTATTCTACCAACGTGCAGAACCGCGTACAGGATAACCGTGATGCTTAACGCGGTGTTGAGCAGCAGATTCAGCACGTAGCGTTCTGGTTCATCCACGGGATGCGATGGCATGTGGATCGGGAGTCCAAACCTCAGGTACAGCAGCAGTATCCCCGCACCTGTCAAAAGTAGGTACGCGTAGTTCCTGAAGTGCCTCTTTGGGAACGCTATTATGAACGCCAGGGGTATCAAGACGAAGTAAGGGTTGATGGCCACGGTCAAAACGGTCAGCAGTGAGAGCAGGAGGGTCTGCAGGAGCGCCTTCCCTTTCTCGGGGGAGAACGTCACGTTTGCTATCATGGCTAGGGTGGAAACGAAGAACACTAGGCCCAGTGTGGTGGTGTCCACGTAGTGCACGAAATAGCGGAAGACGGGTGCCGAGAAAGTGAGTCCAAAGACGAGAAATCCCAGCTCTCTGGAGCGTTTGGGTACGATGTAAAAAGAGAACGACGCTATCAGAAGCACCAGTATCCAGTGGGCGTAGATCAGGTTCTCCTCTATCGGGGGGATCACCTTGAAGAACATCCCGAGGATCAGTCCGAGGGGGGATGATGGGCTGCCTCCCTTGGCGAATTCCACGCCCTGAAGGACGTACGACAGGAACGGGGTGGATATCGTGGCACGCCCCGTTGTCAGGTACCAGAGCCCAAATATGGAGACGATCACAAGGTAGAAAGCCTCCGCATGGCTCTTGTCCTTTCTAAGGGCGAGGAGGAAGATGAAGAACACCAGAAGCGCCAAAAGGCCAAACCCGACCGTCGATGCCGTTGGAGGGTTCCAGAGGGATGAGAATGCCCTCTCAGTTAGGTAGATGTTATCCTTCGTTCCCGTGATGAACACCGTGCCGTTAACCACGATAACGGCGGGAAGGAGTGAGGCGTTTTCGGGAAGGCCCGTTATCCTCCAGAGGGATTTCATCCGCGGGTTATCGTAAACGTTGCCCACAAGGACAAGGGTCTCATCGCCGTGTCTTTTGATGGTTCCCAGCCTCGCGTCCACGTAGTACGCCCATCCTTTTGACCATCCGTCCGTACCGGGAACAACACGATACGAGGAATTTGAGCTGAGAAACTTTTGAAAGGTGGCCCTATCCGGATGATATGTAACGGTTTGGGCCGATACCGGGGGAACCAGTATCAGAGCCAGTATTACTAAAACGAGGGCCCTTCTCATCCTATCCCTCTGGGGGATATCATGTCCCTCCGGTTAAAAAGTTAATGCAACCCGCCGATTATCTTGAATATCTTAGAATTGCACTCTAAGGTAATCCAGGGGAGAAAAAAGCGTTACTCCCCTTTCTCCTCTTCTTCATTCCCTCCAAGTTTTGCGGTCAGGTTGTCGATTATCTCCATGAAGGCCTTCGCGGCCGGCGTGTCCTCGTAGAGGACTATGGGAATCCCGTTGTCGCTGGCTTCCCTCGCCTTGAGGTCGATGGGGATTCCTCCCAGAAAGTCGACTCCCTCTTTCTCTGCCAGCCGTTTTCCCCCTCCCTTTCCGAAGATGTCGATTTCATTGCCGCAGTGGGGGCAGATAAGGTAGCTCATGTTCTCAACTACTGCGACGTAGGGGACGTTCATCTGTTTCATCATGTTGACGGCCTTCCCCGTGTCGAGGAGTGCAACCTCCTGGGGCGTTGTAACGACGACCGCGGCATCGAGCTGGAGGGTCTGCGTAACCGTCAGTATCTCATCACCCGTTCCGGGCGGGAAGTCGATTATCATGAAGTCCAGCTCACCCCATTTGACGTCACCGAGGAGCTGCTTTATGGCCTTGGTGACGAGGGCACCGCGCCAGATTATCGGCTGATCCTCTGGAACGAGGAACCCCATGCTCATGACTTTTATAGGTGTCGTCTGCCCCATGAAGTCGCTCATGGGGGGGATCATCTCAAAACGGCCGTCTTCCAGTCTCTCCGCAAGGACGTCTGCCTTCTCAACGCCCAGCATCTTGGCGACGTTCGGACCGTGAATGTCGGCATCGAGGATACCCACGAAGTAGCCCTTTCTGGCTAAGGCCGCCGCCAGGTTCACCGCCACGGTGCTCTTTCCGACGCCGCCCTTACCGCTCAGGACGGCTATCTTGTACCTCCACTTTTCCTGTTTCTCTTTGATTCTCCCTTCCAGAGGATCCGCGCCCAATCCCCCAACGTTGAGTGTGGGAGCCTTGATCGTCATCTTGCACCACCGGTGGTAATAGTTCGGTGAACTTAAAAACCTTTGTCCCAAAAAGGGTAAGATGGGTCAAAATTGGGGAGTATCTTCCAGCTTTTCTTCAATAAATTCATATTTTTTAAGCGTTGATTTCAGCTCCTTAACAGCTCTAGAGATATCTCCTACACATTTTGCACCAGAAACTACTATTTTTCCACTATTGAAAAGTAGGATGGTCATGGTGGAGTTGCTAACTCTGTAAACAATACCAGGGAATATCTCGGGCTCATACTCCACATTTGGCAATGTTAAGGCTATGTCATCAAGCTCAATACTCCCTAAGCCAATGTCACCAGCCGCAACCATGTTTTGAACCTTAATCTCAGGGTCTCCATAAAATTTCATTCCTAAACCCTCTAAGGAATTCCTCAGTTTTTTAACGGCAAGTTTTATAGTATTGATGTCTTTAGCTCCAGTACACACAAGTTTCCCTGAGTGAAAGATGAGGAATGTAACATGGGGAGACTCCATCTTGTATGCCGCTCCTGGAAAGATTGAGGGGTCATAATGAACTGAATTGAACTTCTCCGTTACTAATTCGACATCTATATACCCGTGAAGGTCGATAGAAGCAACGATGTTCTCAATTTCTAGGCTCATTGGACTCACCGATAGTCAAAAAGAAGAAGGAACCTTAAATTTAACGCCCAAAGAATAAAAAGGAAGAAATCTTCACTTCTCCGGCTTCGGGAGGGTGACCTCGACGCCGAGGACCTTCCACATGGCCTTGATCTGCTCGC
>JAMONK010000246.1 GCA_027065835.1 Thermococcus sp.
GGAACTGGGCTTTGCTCCCCTTAAGGGTGAGGAGGCCGTGAGGGAGCGGCGGAGCATCATAGTCGGCATAGACCCCGGGATAACCGTGGGCATCGGGGCCGTTGACCTGAACGGTAGGGTAGTTGCCCTTTACAGTGAGAGGAACATGCCTATCGGGGAGGTGTTTCGGTTCGTGAGCAACATCGGCCATCCCATCGTGGTCGCCACCGACGTCTCCCCGGCACCGGGTTTCGTCGAGAAGATAGCCCGCTCTTTTAAAGCCCTGCTCTTCGTGCCCAGGGAGAGCCTTCGGGTCGAAGAGAAGAACGAACTCCTCAAAACCCTGGGAGTCGACGCAGACGACGATCATCAGAGGGACGCCCTGGCTGCCGCCTACAAGGCGTACCTCAGGATAAAACCAAAGCTGGAGCACGTTGACGCAAAGCTCCGGGAGGCCGGCCTCATGGGAAAGGCCGAGGAGATAAAGGCCCTCGTCATTCAGGGCTACAACCTCGGTGAGGCCATGCAGAGGGCCACCGTCAGGGAGAGACCGAAGGCTGAGGGGGAGAAGCCTGCCGAGAAACCTGCGGTTGACCTCGGCCCTTATCTAAAACGCATAAGGGAACTTGAAAGACAGCTTGAGCTCCTTGAACGGGAGAACCGGGAGTTAAAAGGGATAATCAGGGAGCAGAGGGAGACGATAGGCAAACTTGAGCGTAGGATAGCGGACTACGATGAGGAGGTCAGGAAACAGATCCTCCGTGAGAGGGAGCTTGAGGCCAAAGTGAAGCGTATAGAGGTGCTTGAGAAGGAGCTCCGTGAGGCTAAGGCCGTAATTGAGCGCCTCGGTAGGGACCTCGTCCAGGTTAAGAGGATGAACGTTGTTGAGATCCGTGGAAGTGCGGTCCCCCTGAAAGTTATGGAGATTCTGAGCTGGCGTGAACTCGACAGGCTGAAACGGGACGTTGGTATAAAGAGGGGAGACGTCCTCTTCGTGGTCAACCCGGCGGGGGCCGGACGTGGAATAGCGGAGGAGCTGGTGGAGAGAAAGATACGCGCGCTCATAACCGAAAAACCCCTTCCTGAGCCGGTCAGGAACGTTCTTAGGGAGGCCCATATACCTTTTTTCACGGCCGAGGAACTCGACGTTAAGCGCGTTGATGAGTTTGCGGTAGTTGAGAGGGAGACCCTCGAGAATGCGGTGAGGGAACTACTGGAGAGGTGGGAGGAGGAGGACCGTGAGAGGGAGGCGAAAAGGCTGCTGCACCTCGTGGAGGAGTACCGCATCGAGAGGGTTAAGGAGCTCCGGAGAAGGGCCCAGAGGGAACGGAGATCGCGGGGTCAGGGTACGGGGGAATCGAATAAACCTTGAACCCGGTAGCTAAACGGTATTTAAGGCCTCTTTCAGTGCCCTGAGGTACTCTCCCGTCTTTTCCATCCCTTTCTCGGTTATCCTCACCGCGGTCCTAGGCCTGTCGGCGAAGACCTTGTAGATTTCAACGTAATCGGCTTTTTCGAGGGTCTTTAGATGGGAATCGAGGTTTCCGGGGGTGACCTCAAGGACGTCCAACAGCTCCTTGAAGAGAGCCTTTCCCCTGGGCAGGAGGTAGAGCATTATCCCCAGCCTTATCGGGCTGCCCAGGATATGGTTTTTTGCCAGCTCCTTCAGGGGCTCCATGGTATCACCGTTCTATCGCCCTGAAGGCCGAGTAGAGGTACCACAGGATCGTGAGGCTGAACCCCGTGGTTACTACGAAGCTCGCCCAGGTGATCGTCCCGCTCTTCATGTTCCACACGATGGGAATTGCGAGGAGGGGCAGTATGAAAGACGGCACCATCTCGAACTCGCACCTGCCCCGGGTCATCACCAGCCACTGTCCGAGGAGTGAGATTCCGATGAAGCTCAGAAACCCAACCCCGAATCTCGCGTCCGCGTTAACGCCTATCGAGGTCATTGATGGAATTACCCACCATCCCACCGCGCTACCCACCACCCACGGAAGCGCCACCAGGATGACGATCTTGCGCCCGTTTCTCCGGGAGTTCGGGTAGAACGTCGAGTAAAGCCCTTTGAGCCGGTTCCAGATTTTGATGGTTAAAGGAACCGCGAGGGCTATCGCAACCATCCAGTACCCGAGTGAGACGGGTCCCCTCAGCGTGACCAAACCGTTCAACAGGTAATAAAACGCCATGACGGAAAGCCAGAGTGCGAAGTTCATCGCACTGTACATTTTCTCGGCAGCTATCAACTTACCTTCCACCCTCTCAAGGACGTCTTTAAGTTCCTTCACATCCTCCATACCAATCACCGTTCCAATTTGGGGGGCTCCCTATTTATGGGGTTGAGTTTCTCTGGATTTCAGAGCAAAACTGCAACCTTCTCCTGGAATTTGACCATGGGAATCCCAAACTACTTGAGATAAAGTTAAATATCATTGCACATATTAGAATTTTGGGTGAGGAACTGGTGGAAGTTCTGACAACGGGTATCCCTACTCTCGATGATGCCATCGGTGGAGGCCTGCTGGAGGACAGCAACCTCCTGATAGTCTACGATACGTACTCCTATGGATGGGCCCTGGCCTTTGAAGTGCTCCGGAATCGGATGAAGCTGGGGGACTTCGGTGTCATACTGGACTCCGTGATGCCCCTCTCCCACCTTAAGATGGAGCTTAACGTCATTAACTTTGACGTTGAGAAAGAGGGAAAGGAGGGGAATCTGGCTATCATGGATCTATTCTCCTCCTTCTACGGAATAACGTACCCCGACCTGGATTTCGTTTATACCGATACCAGCATAGACTCCTCCACGTTCCTTCCAAAATACACCGGTATGTACAGACGCATTTTAAGCGAGAAGATACTGGACAGGCGGCCCATAGGGGTGGATTCTACCATAGACGGTCTTGCGTTCCTCCTCGGAGAGGAAGCCTTCGTGAGGGTCTTCCAGAACATAATCGCCCTTAAGGAGAAGGCGCGGGTGACGGAGGATAGAAAGAGGCCCCTCAACATACTTCTCCTAAACAAGGGAAGGGCCTCCGAGAGTCTGATGGCGTGGATCTCCCTGTACAGCCAGTACGTTATAGAATTCTCCTCATCGAGCTCGGGCGTGGAGAGGATGTTTATACGGAAATCCCCGCTTCCCGATTTTGCTCCAAGGGAGGAGGGCTATTCCTTCTCCATACGGAAGGGTAGAATAAAACTGGAGGAACCTTAGCGGCGCTAACGGTTTTCCCCTCTCTTTTCAACCCTTAGGACGGCCAGTCCAGCGAGGTTCGCGGAGGAGTGTAGAACAACGGCCGGAACGATCCCACCGAGTGCGAAGAGATAGCCTGCCAAAGAACCGAGTATAAATGCACCGATAACCCCAAAGGCTTTCTCGCCCCTACCTCCTTCGAAAGCCATCCAGTGCGGCAGTGCGAAAAGGAGCGCCGAGAAAGCAACCGCACTCCGGAGATAGCCGTAACCGAGTAGATAGCCCTCCACAAGCCCCCTGTTGAGGAGCTCCTCGCTTAGGGGCGCTAGGAACAAAAGAAGCAAGAATCTCTCGATGCCCTTTGGCAGAAACTCCGGAACATCCGCATCTTTCTGGAGCAGATTGAGAACGAGTGAAACCCCAAAGCCGAGGAGGAATGCCTGAGAGAGGTAGTTCCATCCCCTGAAGAGGCCGAACCTACCCGGACCTCCCATGAGCCATACCCCCACCGTGGAAAGAAGGAGCATCGAGACCTGCATAACTGGACCCGCCCTTTGCGGGCTTCTCCGAGCGGTGAGGGAGGCCATCATGGAGGAGGGCATGAAAACCGGGAGCCACAGGAGAAGGGCAAAGAGGAATTCAATCATTTCCAACGGCCTCCCTCAGGATTTCAAGGACTTCTTTGAGCTCTTCGGTTCCTTTATCCGTTATCTCCACGAACTTCCTCGGCCGTCTCCCGAAGCCGTGGTATGTTCTCACGATTCCAGCATCCTCAAGCGCCTTCAGGTGGAACTCGAGGTTGCCCGAAGTGAGCTTCAGGGCCTTTCTCATGTCGGAGAAGGTCGTTCTCTCCCTTGAGAGCAGGTAGAGGGCTATCGCCAGCCTCGTAGGGTTCCCCAGTGGAGATTTTGAGAGCCCCGCAAGTTCATCTATCATCTCACTCCCTCATGGCCTTTCTGAGGGTCAGATAGGCGCCGGTTGCAAACGCCATTGACAGTACGAGTGTGGTGTAAGCTCCCTTTGTCATGGGGACTCTATCGTAGGGAACACTCAGCACCAGGGTCATGGCCCCGATGACTACTTTATCCCATCCTCCCCGACGGAAAGCGTAGTCTACGGCCGCCAGGGCGAGCATCCCGGCACCGATAGAAACAAGTAACGAGAACCACACATCGTTGGTCATGAGGCCAGCCGTCACGATGACCAACGGCCAGACGAGGACTTGGGCGAGTACGTACTTTACGTCGAGTCTCGTCTTTCTCCCCAGAACCGTTTCTATTTCCTCCACCTTTTTCGAAGCCTTGGATTCTTCAACGGCAAAGATGAGCACCGCAGACGCCGAGAGGAGAACCACGGATGAATCGACGGACGTTCCCGTGTAGGCCGCAATAACGGATGAGAGAACGTATATCACCGGAAACGCCGCCGCCCAGTAGAGGTACAGAATCGAGTTGTAGGCTTTCTTGGCGAAGTTTAACTCCCTCTCAACGACCTTCAATGTTTCATTCAGCTCCTCCATGTTCCCACCCAGAGAAACTCCGGGTTCCTCTTTAAATACCCGCCCGGAAGTTTGCGCCCCAAACTAACCGCCGGCCCTCGCCAGCCGGAGCTTCTCCATGAAGCGCCTGACTTCCTCGGTAGAACCTTCGATTAGAATCCTGCTGAGGAGGATCCCATTGCGTTCAATCCTCCCGAGGAGGCTCAGTCTAACCTCCGCCCCGCTCTTCCTTCGTATCTCCTCAAGCTCCTCCGGTGGAATTGCGGTCTCGATAATCAAGGAGGAACCTCCATAGGGGTATTATTTCGATTCCGTCTGTTTTCTTCTCTATGTCCCACGTTATCAGCTTTGCATTTTTCCACCCGAAGAGTCGCTTTGCCTTCCTCAGAGCTTTGAGTTCCCTTTCTAGTGTTCCCGGCCTCGAAACGTCGTAGCTCACCTGAATCAACGTTTCCTCCTCTGGCAGAACGAAGTCCACCTCCCAGTTC
>JAMONK010000247.1 GCA_027065835.1 Thermococcus sp.
CGTTGTTGTACCCCTTGTCGAGTCCTTCGATGTAGTAGTTCGTTTTGAACACGTTGGCGATCATCGCGGTCACCTCTGAAACCGCTGCCGTCCTGTACTGGCAGTTACCACTGTACAGCTGGGGGGCCTGGGTACATTCCTTAACGGACGGGTCACCGAGGATTATGGTGAACGAGTCGTAAACGCTTCTTATGGTCAAATTGAGGTCAACCTCGGGGCTTCCCGTTATGTAACTGTCCACGCTCACGTTGTAAACCCGTGAACCTTCGGGGGGCTTCTGTCCCCTCGCCAGCATTTCCCTGTACTCACTTTCACTAAGGACGTAAAATCCTTCGGAGGCTGGGGGGCTGATGACCACGTACCCCTCCGATGCTTTGGGTGTTCCGGGGTGCACTACCTGGGAGAACTGGTGGTACGCGTAGAGGACGTACGCCGCAGGGCTGAGGACGATAATCAGAAGTATACTCAGGGCTATTAGCTTGTTCCTGTCCAACGCTAAAACCCCCAGAAGAGAGAATTAAAAGGAAGGAAAGGCCTTCAGAGGCCAGCGAGGTACTGCATAAGGGCCTTAGCGGCGACCATGGTCTCGTTCCTGGTGGCACCGGCAACTATGACAACGTCGTAGCCGCCGAGGGCTCCCTGGAGGTACTCAACGTCGCCTGGGCTGTTGTACCAGTTGACCTTGCTGATGTTCTGCTCGACGAGGTACTGGGTGACCTTGTTGGCAACCGGACCGCCGACGAGGATGAGGTTGCTTCCTGGGTCGCTGAGGTTGACCTGGTAGTCCATGACGGTTATCGGCTCGGTGACCGGCTTGATGATGGTGGTGTTGGCGTATATTCCCTCAACTGCGTAGTCGCTGTCGGGCAGGGTGTCTCCGACCTTGAGCTCCTTCTCGATGACCTGTCCCTGCTTCTCCTTGAGGCAGATGTAGGCGTAGGCAACGACGTAGTTGGTGTCGGTTATGTTGCCGTCGCCGTTGATGTCGTAGCCGACGTCCTTCTCGTTGAGGGTCTTCATCTCGAACTTGTACGCGAGGTTGTACTTGCCGAAGACGTCGAGTGGGTTGCCCTCAAGGGCGTCCTTGTTGGTGAGGGTGACGTTGGTTATGTAGGTGCCGTCGGTGTGGATGGTCATCTCCCAGTCCTTGCCGTCGTAGCTGAGGACCTTGCCGCTTGAGTACTCCTCCTTGTTGACGGTGGCCTTTATGCTGGCTATGAGGTGCCCGTCGATACCGACGAAGGTGTCGAGCAGTTCGAGGACAACTGAACCGTCACCAAAGACGTCCACTGGCTGGTTCTCCTGGAGTATTATCTGGTCGCTTGACTGGCCGGTAACGGCGTTCTTAACGGTCACAAGGGCCCTCTGGTCGATGATGCTTATATCGAGGACGGTGACTACCCAGTTGGTTCCCTGGATGGTCTGGGGCTGGCCGACCTGGTACCAGGCGGTACCCTTGTCGAGACCGGCGGTGAAGGTGTCGTTTCCAACACTAAGGACGTAGAACGTCTGGCCGAGGACGGTAAAGCTCTCACCGGCCTTAACTCCGTCGCTGTAGGTGCTGACTATGGTTCCGCCGTCCGCGGCAACGTTCTCGGCGTCGCCGATGTAGTAGCTGGTGACGTTCTGGTAAGCCTCGGGAACTCCCCACTCGGGGTAGGCGTTCCTGGTCTTTTCAGAGGTGGTGACGCTGTAGTTGTAGAGCTTGTAGTCGATGAATATGGTGGCGTTGCCGGGGGTTATCTCTATCTGGGCGCTCTCTGGCGGCCTGGTCTTGTCCCAGCTGCTCGGGTTGGTTGAGACGAGCTGAAGGTTCTTGAAGGTGACGTGCCAGTCGACGAGCTGCTCGTCGCCGATGCTGTCCTTGTCCGGGATGGTGGTGGTCACCATGCTGTTGGCTGACCAGTCGGCGTAGGTAACGTTGTACCCGCCGGCGCCGTTGTACCAGTAGTCGCCCGGAAGCTCGCTGTACTTGGTCGCCCAGGCGGTCTGGTTCCTTATGGTGTCGTAGTTGTACTCGTAAATGGTCCAGGTGGCGACGTTTGCCGGAGCTATCTCCTCCTTGACCTTGACGTAGGCGTTCTGGGCCTCAACCTGCTGGGTGGTGTAGAGAAGGCTTCCAAGGGCAACGGCTATGTCAGCGGCACTGGCAACATCCATAGCTGCGGCGTTGCTTCCAACGACGATTTTAACGTTCGGTGTTCCATCTGCGTTAACGAAAAAGCTCTTCGGTATCTGCGGGACTGTCGGCTGAGCGCTGGCAAAGCCGACGGTTGCTCCAACCATGGCGGCTCCAACTGCAAGGGCCGCGATCTTCTTTATCTTCATTTTCCAAACACCTCCATGTTTGGGTTTACACCCTAAGGTGGTCTAATATATGCTGTCAATGGCATTCTTGCCGTTAAGGGTATATATACTTTTCGCTTTCAGACCCTTTCTAAAGCAAAAATAAGCACGATTATTGCCGTAAAAATAAAAGGGGGCTTAATTAAATGACTATAGGTCATTCGCCTTTTGCCGATAATATCACGGGTTCAGCTTGAACTCGGTGTTCTTCTTTTCCTTAAGATGCCGCTGTACCGGTCTGGTGAGGAGCTCGTTGACGAAGCTGGAAAGGTCAGTCAGGGTGTTCTGTATCTCGTTGGCCAGTATGTCCACGACCTCCGGTTCGATTATGGATATTGCAACCGGGGCGTACTTAGCGGTCAGCTGGAACAGGGTCTCTAGGGGAGAGATGAGCTCCGCGGCCAGCAGTCCTTTGAACCGACCCTCCTCCATCTCCCCCTGTACCACGAGTTTGTTTACCCTGCAACCCTCAACATCAAAAGCCTTTGCCATCGTGGTCTCAATGGCCTCCTGGCTTTCTCCAAAGACCTCTATGACGAAGCGGTAGAGAATACCCCTATCCCCCAGGATGAACTCCTCTATCTCCTCCCGTTCGTACCCTATACGGGGTACGGGGACGTCTTCCAGTTTGGGATAGACCGCAAGCCCTCCGAACTCCTTCATCAGCTTTCCCATTAAGAGCGATACATCCCCGAGGATCTTCATGAGCTCCTTGGACTCCAGCTCTATCTTCCCGGGCCCGAGGACCTCGACTATGGCGGGCGAGTACTTTAGGGCCAGCTGGACTACCCTGCCAAAATCCCCCTTGAGACCTGCCTCTATAACGCCGGAGTATTTTAGAACATCTTCCTCCTTTGATTCGATGACGTCCTCCACAGTGACGTACTTGATCTCCACGTCTTTCTCCCTTTTCAGCTCCTCAGCGGTCTCTTTCATGGCGTTTTCTAAAGCTTTCTTCTCATTGCTCAAGCCTTCGATATAGAATACAACCTCTACTTCCGGCAATTTCACCACCACATCCAGTTATACTGCTTTTTAATGTACATTCCAACCACGGGGATCGGCTCTCCACAGTACTCACACTTTCCATCCTTCACCCTGTACTCAACGACCTCAAATCCCCTGCGGACTATTAAAGGTTTCCCACACTTTGGACAGTACGTGTTCTCCCCTGGGTGACCCGGCACGTTTCCGACGTAGACGAACTTTAGGCCCTCCTCCTTGGCGATTCGGTAGGCCGCCTCCACGCTTTCAACCGGTGTGGGAGGAAGGTTCGTCAGTTGGTAGTTGGGGAAAAAGCGGGAGAAGTGAACGGGAGTATCCTCTCCAAGCGCTTCAAAAACCCAGCGGGCGAAGCTCCTTATCTCCTCAGGTCCATCGTTGAGGGTGGGGATTATGAGGTACGTCAGTTCGACGTGTATCCCAAACTCTCCCTTTGCGATCTCGGCGGTTTTTCTGCTGGGTTCTCCACTTGGAACGCCCGCTATCTTCATGTAGAACCTGTCATCGAACGCCTTAATGTCGATGTTCATGGCGTTCAGGTAGGGCGCCAGCTCTCTGAATGGCTCCTCGTTTATGTACCCGTTGGTTATCATGAGGTTGTACAATCCTTTCTTTCTGGCCAGCTTTGCGGTTTCCAGCATGAACTCGTACCATATCACAGGTTCGTTGTACGTGTACGCGATGCTCTCGCAGCCGGATCGTTTTGCAATGGCCACCACCGCCTCGGGAGTCGCGTCGTGGAGGTAGGGGAAGTTCTCGTCTGTTTGACTTATCTCCCAGTTCTGGCAGTGTTTACAGTGCATGTTGCATCCAACGGTTGACACGGATAACGCGCATGATCCTGGCCAGAAATGGAACAGAGGCTTTTTCTCCACTGGGTCGGCGGCCAGGGATGATACCTTACCATAGTTAAGAGCGTACAGCTTTCCGTTTATATTTTTTCTCACCTTGCACGAACCGCGTTTTCCCTCGTTTATTATGCAGTTCAGGGGACATAGTCTGCACCTCACCCTGCCGTCCCCAAGCGGTTCCCAGTACATGGCCTCCCTCATCCAGACCACCGAAGGAATATCACCGTTAAGGGTTTAAGGTTTGGGGTCGGTTGACAGAAGTTCCCGCAGGGTTACGAACCTGGCGCCGGAGGCCGTGTGATAGTCTATGAGTCTCCCCAGCTTTTCAAGGGCGCCTTCACCCGTGCCGAACCAGCAGTCGGGCCTAAGTCGTTTTGGCATCTCAACGAATTCCCAGGGGTGGAATATGTAAACGACAGGACTTTCAAATTTTCTGTGGAACCTCTCCTGCAGTCTCCAGGGAAGGCGGGTGATTATTGAAGTGGTTGCCGCGGGTACCTCAAGGACTCCACTTATCCAGGTTACACCACCCCTCCACCCTTTGTGATGGGCTTTTGTTGAGTCAACCCTAAAACCCAGTTCGTAGAGTATGGGATAGTACCTGTCCGGAAACTGGAAGTTTGGCGCCCTGAACGAGACCACGTTCCCGAAGCGCTCCAATATTGCCTTTGCCTCCTTTAACCTCCTCTCCACTTCCGGGGCGTCCATTCTGTCGAACCTCTCGTGCTCAAGTCCGTGACATCCAAGTTCATGCTTCTTGCCTGCCCTTCTGGCGAGTTTTGGGAATTCCTCAGCCATCCTACCGGTAAATAGGAAGGTCCCCTTGACCTCCTTCTCCTCCAGTAGGTTCATAACCTTTGGGAGGCCGTGCCTCATGCCCATCCTTGTGTGGGCGAAGGGGGGGCAGTCGTGTTCAACATCAAAAGTCAGGGCCACCAGTTTTGTCATCGTTGGAC
>JAMONK010000248.1 GCA_027065835.1 Thermococcus sp.
AGCCTTCCTCAGTGGGAGTGCCCCTCGTGGGTGCTTCCTTCCTTTTCTTCCTTCAGCTTGAACTTTTCTATGTTCTCCCGCGTTTTCTTAAACTCTCTGAAGCAGGTGGGACAGCAGAAGAAGTAGACCCTGTTGCGGTACTTGTAGACTATCGGCTCCCCAACGATCTCCTTGCCGCAGTAGTCGCACTTGAAGGGAACCTTGACCTTTGGAGGGCTCTTCCTCTCGACGGTCTCAAGGATGGGCATTATCTCGATGACCTCGAAGCCCGCCCCCTCGATTACCTTTCTGAGCTCCTCCATGCTCTCAACGGCTATCTTGATGAGGTACTTCCTGCTCGTAAAGCGGTTTATCTCGATTATCTCCTCGAACTCCCTCATCTTATCCGGCTCGTTCGTCTTGACTATCAGCGCAACGACGTTGTGCGCCCTGAGAAGCTTGGGGTTGAGCTTAATGGTGTACCCCTGTATTATCTCTTCCCTCTCAAGCTTTTCAAGCCGGGACTTAACCGTCGGCCTGCTGACGCCGAGCCTTTCAGCCAGTTCAGAAATGCTGAGCCGGGAGTTGTCCATCAAAATGTATATGAGCTTCAGGTCAAGCTCATCTATCCTCATTTGCATCCCCCGAGACGCTTGACCTTCAAACTATAAAAATTCTCCGGTTGCACTTTTCATATTGTAAAAAATAATGCCCATAAGCTCTCGCGAGTAGTAAGCATCGGTGGGGAAAATGGAGATTACACTCAAGGTCAACGGTATGACCTGTGCTATGTGTGTTAAAACAATAGAGGCCGCCCTGAAGGGACTTGATGGAGTCAAAGACGCCACGGTCAATCTCGGAACGGAGACGGTCAGGGTGGTCTTCGACGAGTCCAGGGTGGGTCTGAACGGAATCATCAAAGCCATTGAGGACGTTGGCTACAGCGTGGTGCGTGAGAGGAGGGACGTCGTCATCAAAATCGGTGGTATGACATGCGCCATGTGTGTCAGGACCATAGAGACTGCCCTGAAGGAGCTTCCAGGCGTCCTGGATGTGGGTGTCAACCTCGGAACCGAGACCGCCAGGGTGAGCTATGAGCCGGGTGCCGTCGATCTGGACGACATCAGGAAGACGATTGAGAGCGTAGGATACCAGTTCATCGGTGTGGAGGGGGAGGAGACTTACGACGTTGAGGGGCAACTGAGGGAGAAATCCCTCAGGGAGATGAAGAGAAAGCTGGCCATTGCGTGGAGCATTGGAATAGCCCTCTTCGCCTCGATGCAGATGTCCCGCCTTGGATTTGAGGTGCGGTACCTCATGCCCGCTCAGTTCATCATGGCAACGGTGGCCATAGCGTACGCTGGCAGGGGGATCTTCGAAAAGGCCTGGGGCTCGCTCAGGCACAGGAACCTGAGCATGGAAGTTATGTACTCCCTTGGGATAGGCTCGGCCTATTTCGCGAGCGTTTTAGCCACGGTTAGGATAATACCCGAGGATTTCAACTTCTACGAGGCGAGCGTTCTGCTAATGGCATTCCTGCTGCTCGGCCGCTATCTGGAAAGCCGGGCCAAGGGGAGAACAAGCGAGGCGATAAAGAAGCTTATGGGACTGCAGGTGAAGAAAGCAACCGTTCTGAGGGATGGGAAAGAAATCGAGGTCCCCATAAGCGACGTTAAGGTCGGCGACATCGTCTTAGTGAAGCCCGGGGAGAGGATTCCGGTCGACGGAATTGTCCTCGGGGGGAAGGGCTACGTGGATGAATCGATGATAACCGGTGAGCCGGTCCCAAACCTGAAGAGGAAAGGTGACGAAGTCATAGGGGGAACAATAAACAAGAGCTCTGCCCTCAAGATCGAGGCAAAGCGCGTCGGCAGGGACACGGTTCTGGCACAGATAATAAGACTCGTCGAGGAGGCCCAGAACACAAAACCGCCAATACAGAAGCTGGCTGATAAAATCGTGGCCTACTTCATCCCGGCGGTGCTCACGATAGCTCTCCTGTCTTTCGCCTACTGGTACTTCGTCGCGGGTGAGCCCGTCCTGTTTGCATTCACGACGCTCCTCAGCGTCCTCGTCATAGCGTGTCCCTGCGCCTTCGGCCTTGCAACGCCAACCGCCCTAACCGTCGGAATGGGTAAAGGAGCGGAGATGGGGATACTCATCAAGAACGGTGAGGTTCTGGAGATAGCCAGAAAGGCAACGGTGGTCCTCTTCGACAAGACCGGGACCCTCACTAGGGGACAGCCCGAAGTGACGGACGTTGTGACATTTGGGATGGATGAGGGGGAGTTCCTGAGGCTGGTCGCATCCGTCGAGAAGCGCTCCGAGCACCCGTTAGGCGAGGCCGTGGTGCGAAAGGCCGGAGAGCTGGGCCTTGATCTTGGAGAACCCGAGGAGTTTGAAGCACTAGCGGGCAGAGGGCTGAGGGCAGTCATCGGCGGTAGAGAGGTGCTCGCCGGGAACAGGAAGCTCATGCTTGAGAGGGGCATTAAAACAGATGGGATCGAAGAAACCCTTCAGAAGCTTGAGAACGAGGCCAAGACCGCCATCGTGGTGGCAATCGATGGCGAGGTAACCGGTGTTATGGGTGTGGCCGATACGGTGAAGGAAGGCGCGAGGGAAGCCATCGAGGAACTGCACCGGATGGGTAAAAAGGTCGGTATGATAACCGGCGACAATCGAAGGACGGCGGAGGCCATAGGGAAGGCCCTGAGCGTTGATTACATCCTCGCCGAAGTTCTACCTGGAGGGAAGGCCGGTGAGGTCAAGAAGCTTCAGGAGAAAGGTGAGATAGTGATCTTCATAGGCGACGGAATAAACGATGCGCCCGCCCTGGCTCAGGCCGACATCGGCATAGCCGTGGGCAACGCGACCGACATAGCCATGGAGAGTGGGGACATAGTGCTCATGAGGAACGACCCGCGCGACGTCGTGAAGGCGATAAAGCTCAGCCAGAAAACCCTTGGGAAGATAAAGCAGAACATCTTCTGGGCGATGTTCTACAACACGATGCTGATACCCTTTGCAGCGGGCCTGGCCTTCATACTCTTCGGGATAGAGTTTAGGCCCGAGTGGGCGGCCGGAGCGATGAGCATCAGCAGTGTGAGCGTGGTCACGAACTCGCTCCTGCTCAAGAGGACGGAGGTTTGAGGTGGTCGGGATGATAGTTGAATACGATGGGAAACTTGACTTTAAAAGCGGAAAAGCCGTGCTGTGGTTCTCCATTCCCGGCTGTCCCCCCTGCAGGCTTGTTGAGAGCTTTATGGAAGGGGTCAGTGAGGAGTTCCCTGACATTAAATTCGTTCATATAAACGCGGAGCGGTGGAACGGACTTGTGAACCGTTTTGACGTCCTCAACGTCCCGACACTGGTTTACCTCAGGGATGGGGAGGAAGTGGCGAGGCAGAACCTTATCAGGGGTAAGACGGAAGTGCTGGCAAAACTCGTTGAATTGTAGGACACAGTGGGGCGGTTAGCCGCTCCCCCTTTTGGCCGCTATCCGGGTAGCGGCCGGGGGCTACCTGACTATCCAGATGGTCCAGACCATGAGGATGTACGCGACGACGCTCAGTAGGATGTGGACTTTTATCCATAAACCTCTTCTCTTCGAAAGAAGGATCAAAGCCCCGCTTAGCATGGAGAGCGTCATAACCGCAAAGGTCAGATAACCGATGGTGTTGTGACTGAGGACAACCATTTTAAGACCTCCCCACGGGGAATATGTAGAGGGGAACGCCCTCCGTACCGATTATCTCAGCCACGCGGCTCTCATCGAAGGCCCCCACTGAAACCGTTCCGAGGCCGAGCGCTGTGGCCTGCAGGTATATGTTCTGTCCGATATGTCCGGCTTCCATGTGAACGTACATCCTCCCCCTACTCCCATAGTACCCGGTCGTTCTGCCGTAGAACGCTACCAAGACTATGTCGGCGGCAGCCTTTCCCACCCACTCCTGGTTGAGGGCGGCCTTTTGAAGCTCCCCTCGCAGGTCCCCCAGCCTCACGGTCTGCAGGGAATGCCGGGCAGGATCGTAGCGGTATATCCCAGGTTCCACACCTCCAACACTACCTACAAACACGAAAACCTCCATAGGGTATGTGGCACCGGCACTCGGGGCACTGCGTTTGTTCTCATGCGTTATCCCCTGGGCGGCCCAAAGGAGCTGTGAGAGCTCACTTAACGTCAGCGGTTCCCTCCTGTAGTTCCGAACGCTCCTTCTGCGTGCTATGGCCTCCTCAACACTCATATCGCCTTTCAATCGGGGGGCCGGAAGGAGTATCTCCCCGTTTCCCAGTCCCGCACCGCCGCCTCCCCTCGGGATGTAGGGTTTCAACAGAAGCGCCGCGGAGAGCACTACAACGAGGACAACAATAGAAAAAGATATCTTCCTGTAGTGCCAATAATTCAGGGTCATACTTTATTATATATTGCCATTATATTTTAACTTTGCCACACCGCCTAACGTTCTGAAGTCCAACGGTTGCTCCGGGCACAAGGGTAATAACCCCCAAGATCGGAGTATACATAGAGGGTAACTGATCTTCAACAGGGATCATCCCAGGTAACCGTCCGCACATCGAGGCGGATCAATACCGGTCCACAGACCGGAATAGAGGGGATCGTGATGAGGTTAGAATCTGCGGAAAATGAAGTTAAAGGCCGTTATTCTGGCTCCAAGATACGTGCAGCCCTTTTATTGTCCCTCCTGTCTCCCTTTTTCGCCGAGGTGATCAGCGGTTCAACCCCGCCCCTAAAGGCGCTTAACCCCCTGGCTTTCGGTTTTTTGTGGGCCTTCTACGGTGGCGGTGTCCTTCTAATGCGGGAGCTCTGGGTAAGGTGGGGAAGAGGATACCTACGGTTGATGCTCCTCGGAGCGGTTTACGGAGTGATAGAGGAGGGTTTAGTCATAAAGTCCTGGTTTGACCCCCATTGGAAGGATCTGGGCATACTGGGAACCTACGGAAGGGTGTGGGGTGTGAACACCGTCTGGGCAGCGTGGCTCACCATCTTCCACTCCCTCCTTAGCATATCCCTGCCGGTACTGGTGGTTGAGGCCCTTTATCCCAGGTACAAAAACGAGCCACTTCTAACAGGGAGGGGACTCGCGGTCGCCGCCGGTTCGTTTACACTGTCGGGTCTGGTAATGTTCATCTTCCTCAACCCGTATCGGCCGC
>JAMONK010000249.1 GCA_027065835.1 Thermococcus sp.
ACGTGACCAATCAGGGGCTTAGGGAAGAGTACGAGAGGGCATCCTACGAGTTGAAGAAGATACGCAAGCCCATCATAGTGCTGCCTGGGAACCACGACGTCCGAAACGTGGGCTACAAACTCTTCGAAAAGTTCATAGGACCACCAAACGGCGTGTTTGAGTTCCAGGATGGGGTCCTGATATGGGTTGACTCCACAATCCCGGACCTCAGCGATGGGAGGATCGGGGCGTATAAATTCAGGTGGCTCAGGGAAAAACTTGAGGAGTACTCCAGCAGAAGGATCAAGATAGTAGCGGCCCATCACCATCTTATCCCCCTCCCCGACACGGGCAGAGAGAGGAACGTGCTGTACAACGCAGGGGACGTGCTTGATCTCTTCCTCAGGCATGAGGTCACCCTGTACACCTGCGGCCACAAACACGTGCCCAACCTGTACCGCGTGGAGGACCTCGTGGTGGACAACGCGGGCTGTACGTCATGCCGCAAGACCCGCGCGGGGGACGTCAACAGCTACAATGTGATAACGCTGTACGATGACGGCCGGATGGAAGTTAGGATAAGGCGCGTGACGGGGGACGAATTCAGAAAAGAGCACAGGGCAGTAAAACCCAAGCTCTTTATTCCCAAGGGAGAACGGCTCATAAGGGTAGTCCAGATGAGCGAAAGCAATGTATCCGACCGTGTGTACTTCAGGAAGAAGGTTCTGGAGCACGCGATCAGGATGATAAATGAGAAGCTCAAGCCCGATCTAGTCATACACAACGGCGATCTGGTGGACGCCGGCATCGAGCGCTACTATGCCAAAGCATACGAATTTTATGAGAGGATAAAGGCCCGAAAGCTGATAGTCCCGGGTCATAACGACATAACCTACCTCGGACACGACCTCTTCAAAGAGTACTTCGGAAGACCCAACACGGTTGAGATCGGGAAGTTTGCCTTCATCCCAGTCCAGAGTGCACAATACGAAACTCCAATCGGTGTCGTCGGAAGGATGGGACAGCGTATCCTCCGCGATCTACTCCGGGAGCACGATGACAAGTTCACCACGGTCGTAATGCATCACAACATAATACCCATCCCGCGGAGCAGGGAGATCGGCTTTCTGGAGGATGCGGGCGATGTCCTGAAGATGATCACGGAAGAAAACGCCAACCTTATCCTCACGGGACACGGAGGAAACGCCTTTGGGGTGAAGGTCGAGAGCTCCCCGATAGTGAACGCGGGATCGGTGAGCTGGGAGCTCCACAGAAATCCCTACGGCAACACGTTCAACGTCATAGACATATACACCCACATCGTGGTGGCGTTTGAGGTCCAGGCTACATGGGGCTCCGGCAGGCTCCTGGGGATATGGAAGGTAAAGAAGAACCTCAATCCGTGAGGTTCTCCACCCGCTTCATCATCCGTTCCATCAAGTCCCTCATTATCCTTGAAACCGTTGCCTCCAGCTCGATGTTTTCAAAAACCGGGACCCCCCGCTCCTTCGCCTTACGCACTATGAACTCCTGTATCTCCATTATCTCGTCGAGATGTTCCAGGTAGTACTCCGCAGGACGCCTGCTGTACCTTCCCCTCTCGTAGAACCGCGCCCTGAGGTCTTCCTTGGTGGGCACGGTTATCACGTACATGAAACTGTTCTCCGCGGGGTCAACGTACCCAGGAACCAGGTGTATGCCCTCTAGTATCGCATTGAGACCCTCCCTACGGGCCCGTTCGACAACCGCGTTGACACCAACCGAGACGTGCTTCACTTGGTTTTCAAAACCCCTCCACAGGGCGGCCTCCCCCCTCCGATCCGGGGAGTGGAGTGTTCTCCAAGCAAGGAACGAGGACGTGTGAAGGTCGGGCAGGAGTTCGGGGGCGATCATCTTCCTCATAACTTCCCTGATGGTGTCGGTCCCGATAACGCTCCTTATCCCAAGCCGGAACGCCAGCTCCGTGGCTATCGTCGATTTGCCCACCCCGGTAGTCCCACCGATCAGGAGGACCATCGGAAGCTTAAGCCGTTTGAATCTGCGCCAGAACACGTACCTCTGAGCCTCATCAGTGAGGCCGTGCTCCCGGAGTTTGAGATAGGTCAAATCACGGATTTCATCGGAGGTCACGAACCTCTTTCCCCGGGCCTCGAGTTCCTTCTGTACCTCTGTGGCTATCCCGTAAGCTATCCCAACGTCCACCCCGGCCAGGGTTATTGAACGCGTTAGTATTCCCCTGGAAAACGGGAGGCGGGTGTTCCGTTCCCTATCGGTAACTATTATCATTCCCTCCCCTCCAGAACCCTCTTCCCCAGCTCAACAAACGCGGCCGCCAGGTCCTTACCGTCTATGTTCAGAGGTTCGTTGTCCAGGTACACAACTTCCACCCCCCTGTCAAGTGCCCATCTGGTCACCACATCGACGGCGGCCGCTTTAAGCTCCACCGCAACCGCATCCACCCCTTCAAACCTCCGGAGATCCCTAATGAGCCGGGGTCGGTTGGCGAGATTTCCCGAGACCTCCAGAACATCCGAACCGAGGGCCTCAAGGTAGCTGCGTGCCTTACCCGCCGCCTCCGTGGAGGTCATGACCACCCCAATCCTTTTTCCAGTAACGTCGCCCAGCGGTCTCGGTCTAAAAGCCGTGAAATGGACGTCGGCTTCGGGGTTTACCTCCATCACGGTCCTCTCGATCTTTTCAAGCTTATCCTCACTGACCGCGTCTGCCATGGTCACCACGACAACGTCCGCAAAGGCCAGTCTCAGAGGGCCGAAATAACCGGATACATGAGACAGGGGCTGTTTTGCTCCGACAACCACCACGTAAGCATCCGCGCGATAAGGTGGGAACGTCGCCCCGCTTCCCTCCAGGATCACGAGGTCAACAGGAAGGCTCTCCGCGAGCTTTACGCCCTCGTGTACAACGTCTAAAAAGGGAAAACCCGCCATTCCACCGCCACACCGCCTGCATCCGATGGTCTTCACCCTTGAAGTCAGCGCATCCTCCAGATGGTCCGATGCCGCGTGTTCACCCCCTTCCACCAGCTCGATGAGGTACTCCGGTGTAATATCCCCCTCGTCCCCCGTGATAAGTTCTGGTTGCTCCGGTCCTCCCCTCCCCATGGTTACTATCACGGGTTCACAGATCTTCTTCAGGGTTCTGGCGAGAAAGCCGCTAACTGCGGTTTTTCCTATCCGTTTTCCCGTCCCTATAACTCCGACACTCGGCTTTTTGACGCGACCCAGGGGCTTTGGGGTGAAGTGAAAGTCCGCTCCCCGGTAGGAGACGCCGTAAAGGAGGCAAAGCGAAGCGATCTTAAACCGGTCCTCGTAGGTAACAACTGGCTCATCGCTCAGGTCAACCACTTCTTCAACGTGGTTCTCCGTGAGGGCCTGTTTAAGGGAGGCTAAATAGTCATCCGAGTAATACAAACGAATTCCAAGTTTTTCGGCCAGTGATTCAAGGGAACCAACCTTCTCGCTGCCACCGAGAAAGACCGCACAGCAGACATCACCGAGGGTCCTTACGGCCCAGACGGTTACGTCGGGGTAATGTTCCCCATCGATGAGGACCATTCTCATGAGATCACCATAGGAGAATCCGCACTGGAGGATTTAACCTTTGCCGATGGCAGCACAAGCGTTATAAATCCTAAAAGGACTATACTTACGACGCCAATTAGGGCGTCATGTATGGAGGTGTAAGCCATGGTTGAGATGCTGGTTAAGTCCAAAATTAAAGAGGCTGTTAAGGCCGTTGACCCCGACATGAGGGTCAACCCGGAGTTCTACGACGCCCTTGAAGCAGAACTCAAGGCCCTTGTCGAAAAGGCCGTTAGAAGGGCCAAGGACGAAGGCAAGAAGACCCTCTACCCAAGGCACGTCTGAAGATACACTTCGGACCGTTTTCGTTCTCAACCGGTGGTCTTTTATCCACCGCCCCCTAATTTCTTTGGTGCTGAACATGGGAGTGAGAAAACTCGGTGACTCTCTGTACCTATACCCCGGAAGTCCGGGCACGCTCATAAAAGCGGTTGAGGATAAAGCGGTTCTTGTAGACCCCGGACACGGGAGTAAGAGGCACAAAGACCTCAGGAGAGAGGTCAAAAAACTGGGACTTGATGTGCGAGCCCAGCTGGCCACCCACGGACATGCCGATCACATATCGGTCTGCCCGCGGATTGAGGCGCCCCTCTTCATGCATCGCTTTGAATTCAGCGTGGCGGAGAGTCCCCTGAACAGGGAGCTCCTGACCTTCGGATCAAAGGCCCCCGAGGGATTTCTGGTATTTCAGTTCCCCGAGGAGGTCAAGGTTCACGCGGTTTTTGAGTGGAACGACGACCTCTTTGGGCTCAGGCCCCTTAAGCTCAACGGTCATTCTCCAGGGATGACTGGCTTTCTCGACGAGGATGAGGGTGTGATCTACGCGGGGGACTCCTTCTTCGGGGAAAGGGTCCTGGAGTCCGTTGGCGTTCCCTATCTGATTGATCCAGTGCTATTCAAAACATCAATAAACGAATTATATAATTATGCAGAAAAAGGCTACACACTCATACCCTCCCACGGGAAGATCGTTGAAGGGGAGGAGGCCGTTGAGCTACTTGCCCTCAACCTGGGGAGGATCGAGGAAACGGAAGCGCTTGTCCTTCGTCTGCTTGAGAATCCCTTGAGCATAGACGAACTCGCGTTCAGGATAATGAAGGAGTACGGCGTCGAGATAACGCCCCAGAAACTCGCCCTCAATCTAGTACCCCTCCGGGCGTTCATCGCCGAACTTCACGATGGGGGAGAAGTGGAGGCAGCGGTCGAGAACGGTCTGAAGTGGAGGATTAAGAGGGCGTGAACTTGGCGAGTTGCGGGTTCTACTCCCCGTCCTCGGGATAGCAGAGGTACTTGTAGGGACAGAACCTGCACGCGTACGAGTATTTCTTTGGGGGGAGCCTATCGTTCTCGTAGTGCCGCTTTACCGTGTAAAAATGCCTGAGAGTCTCACGGAACATTTTGCCGTCGTAGGGGACTTCAAAGGCCCTGAAGTTCGGGCCCTTAACAACCGGGAACCCTGAAAAGTCTATCTTGCTGATGATTTTCATAGGCTCCTCGTGAAGCTTGACGTAGTACAGGTAACCGTAGTCCGCCTCC
>JAMONK010000250.1 GCA_027065835.1 Thermococcus sp.
TTGGAACCTCGACTAGACACCCCGCCGCCAGGACCATTAACGCAAGCGCAAGCACGAACCCCGTCCGTTTCATAATTCCTAATGTGCCCTCGGTGGATATAAACCTGTCCCGCCATGACCTTTAACTTCAAAAAGGAGCTACCTACAATGAAGCCCTATCGGGCAGTTTCACTTTTTTATTGGATCCCGGAGGCGCTTTCATGAGTGAAACACTCACAAGCTTTTGGTGAAACTTTGCTGGCACAAAGTTTCAATGGTGCCGGGGCGGGGCTTTGAACCCCGGACCTCTCGGTTTCCCAGGCTCTCCCCGAGGGAGAGCAGCCCTATGAGCCGAGCGCTCTGACCAGGCTGAGCTACCCCGGCATCCTCAAAGCGCCCGCTTATACCTCCAGGGGCCCATTTTTAAATCTTTCGCTACCATGCCCCGATGTACGGGTCCAGGTACAGCTTCCTCTTGAGCTCGCTTCCCTTCCAGTAGCCTATGGCTATGCCGGCCAGCAGTCCCCCTAGGTGGGCGTAGACGTTGACCCCGGGCAGAATGCTGTTTATCAGGAAGAGGAAGAACGCGTTGAGGAGTGCCCCCTGCATGTTGCCTCCTATTATCCCCGATGTTATTATGACCGCTCCGGCGATTCCGAAGATGGCACCGCTTGCCCCCGCGCTCAAGCTGTTTGGGGGGAATATAAGGAGCGTCAGCAGGTTTCCGACCAAGCCCGATACCAGGTACGTGCCAACGAGCCACTTGCCCCCGAAGAGCCGTTCGAACTGAGACCCTATGATGAGCAGGAAGTACATGTTGAAGGCGATGTGGAGTATTCCAACGTGGACGAACATCGCCGTGAGGAGCTGCCACCACCTACCGAGGTACAGAACGGCGTAGTTCCACTGACCCAGAAGGGTTAGGACGTTGAGGTTTATACTGATGAAGCTCCCGCTCAGGATGACCTCGAGGAGGTAAACGGCCACGTTGATTGCCACGAGCGCTTCGGTTATTCCGCCGTACCTTCTACCGGTCAACTCACTCACCCCGCCCGATCTCCCGCAGTATCAGGTCCAGCAGGCGGCTGTCGTTGACCGCTATTATGTTGGTCTGGTCCGTTGCGTTGAGGTTCAGCCTGAGCTCTTTTCCTCGTTCGTCCGTCACCATGGCACCGGCTTCCTTGGCTATCACTACCCCCGCCGCTATGTCGGTGGTTCTCACGTAGTTCCTTATGTCAAGCACACCGTCGAGGGCGCCCTTCGCCAGGTAGGTAAGCTCAACGGCTATTGCCCCGAGAACGCGAACCCTTTTGACCTTTTTTATCAGCCCAGTGCACCTTCCGCGTGTGTAGAAGCTGATGGCCTCTTTTCCATGCTCCACTTTTTTAACGTGGATGGGTCTCCCGTTCATGAAGGCCCCCTCCCCCGGGATGCCCTCGTAGAAGTTCCCGGTGACGAACTCGTATATCGCCCCGTAGACTGGCGCCTTTTTCTTGAATACCGCAAGGCTGAAGGCGAAGATGGGTATCCCCGCTGCGAAGTTGTACGAACCATCGATAGGATCAATTACAGCAGTGTAATCACTCCCCACATCGATGTTCCCTATTTCCTCACTGACGATGTTGATGCCCAGCGGTTTGAGCCGCTCTATAACGAGGTTCTCGGCCACCTTATCGACGTACTTTGTGACGTCACCGCTCACGTTCTTCCCTATGTTCTCTCCCGCTTTGGGTGTTCCAAATATCGGCATTACCACCTTCTCAACGTCTTTGGCTACATCAAACGCTATCTCGTTCCATTCAAACTCCCCGTTCATGTTCCTACCCCCATGAGCATTATTAAGAGATTCCTCGTCCCCGGGCCGAAGCCGAGGATAAATATGGCCAGTTTGATGAAGTTGATCAGCTCCTCGTCCTCCTCCTCGGAGTATTTCTCCAGGAGCCAGACTATCGGGAGCAGTATCATAAGCTTTTCAACGTACATGGCCGCCGGTGTGCCCAGGAGACTTATCATCTTCCTGGCCAGGACGTGCTGCTCCCAGTACCCGAAGAACTGAAGTCCAACGAAGGTCGTCGTGGCATCGTAAAAGTGGGTGTAGAACAGCAACCTGTTGTTCCGTATCAGCCCTGACTTTTTCGTTAGGAGCCAGATGAAGGCCTCCGCAGCGAGCAGTATCGGGATGAAGTACCCCAGAACCTCCCAGCGAAAATCTATTTTGTCAAGGTTTATCAGCAGCACGAAAAGGTTGCCGCCAACCAGTATCCAGCCAAAATCATGGTAGATGGAGTAAAACTTCTCTCCGGGCCCCACGTGCCTCCAGACGACGTAGAGGGAGGCTATCGCAAAGGCTGCGATGACGAAGTAACCCCCGGGGCTCACGGTCAGGTACGTCCTTGGGTAGATTCCCCTGTCTGTCATGGACCGCATCAGGGGGCCCAGAAAGATGTAGGGAATCAGGGCTTTGAAGAATCTGTCATCGACACGTATCCCGAGCCTCTTCAGGAATTTGTACAGCAGAATAACCGCGATTCCAAGTATCACCGCGTAGACCGTTGTGTTAACCACGTTATAGCCCTCGTTCATCGCTATCGGCTCGACGAAGTAGTGATAAAAAAACTCCGAGAGACCCATTTGACCACCATAGACCGTTGTTCCGATAGTCTTAAAGCTTTTCCCGATAACACTTAGTGGACGGTGATGGTGATGCACTTAATGCAGCTCCCAAGAGAAGTACTGCTTGGTGAGAACCTTAAAGGTGAAGTCCCCAGTGTTGCCATGAGATTGGGTCTGGGAAAGGGTGTGCTGGTCCTGTACGGTCCCAGAACCAGAGAGATAGCGGGAAACGATGTTGAGGATCATCTGAAGGAGTCCTTTGAGGTTGCGTCCCTGATGGTCAGCGGTGCCACCATGAAGGAGGTTGAGAGGACTATCGAGGTAGCGAGGGAGAATGAGGTGAATTGGCTTGTGGCCGTGGGAGGGGGCAGCATAATCGACGTCGCCAAACTCGCCTCGTACCGTCTTGGAGTGCCCTTTATCAGCTTTCCAACGACGGCCTCCCACGATGGTATAGCGAGTGCCAACGCATCCATACGGGATATGGGGGCGAAAACCTCGATCAAGGCCCTTCCCCCGATAGCGGTCATCGCGGATGTTAACGTCATCAAAACGGCCCCCTACCGCTACTTGGCGGCGGGTGTGGGGGACATGATAAGCAACCTGACTGCGGTGAAGGACTGGCAGCTCGCCCACAGGCTGCGGGGGGAGTACTACAGCGAATACGCTGCCTCGCTGAGTTTGATGAGTGCCAAGATGGTCATGAAGAACGCCGACATAATCAGACTCGGCAACGAGGAGAGCGTGAGGAAGGTTGTTAAGGGGCTCATCTCCAGCGGCGTCGCGATGAGCATAGCCGGTTCATCAAGGCCCGCGAGCGGAGCAGAGCACCTCTTCAGCCATGCACTCGATGCAATAGCCCCAAAGCCGGCCCTTCACGGGGAGCAGTGTGGGGTTGGGACCATAATAATGGCCTATCTCCATGGCCTGAAATGGGAGCGCATTAGGGAAACCTTAAAGAAGGTGGGGGCACCTACTAATGCATACGAACTGGGGGTCGAGCCGGAGTACATAATCGAGGCGCTCACGGTTGCCCACACGATACGGCCCGAGAGATACACCATACTTGGAAAGGAGGGCATAACACGTGAAGCCGCTGAGAAGGCGGCCCGCATCACCGGTGTAATCTAAACTGATAACCATCATCGCTCATGGAGGTGTTGAAATGGCGATAATCACGTTAGTTGGGGAAAAACTGGCAAGACCTGGAGTTGAGTTCATTTATTACGGCCCAGCAGAGCCGTGCAGGACGTGCAAGCTCGCAGGAGTCTGCGTCGGAAACCTCGAACCCGGCAGGAGATACAAGATACTGCGCGTCAGAAGCATGCCCTCACACTCCTGTCCGCTTCATGAGGGTAAGGTTCGCGTCGTCGAGGTCGTCGAACCGAGCGTTGAAGTCGCGGTAGAGCCAAGACTGGCCATAGCAGGCTCGGTGATACAGCTCAAGTTTGAGGAGTGCAGCGATCCGGAGAAGGCAGAGCTTTTCAGCCCCGAGGGTCTCTTCGAGGGCGACCACGTGAAGATAATAGAAATCCTCGACGACGTCGAGTGCAACGGCAAGACCTACAAGGTCGTCAAGGTCATGCGCAAGAAGGACTGACCTCATTCCTTTTCCACTTTTGTGAACGCAATCAGCTCTTCTCCTCCCGTTTTTATTCTGTAGGCGCGCATCTTCCCGTCAAGGAAGTCCCTGATTGCCATCAGGGTTTTCTCGCGCCTGATCAGAAACTCCCGGGCTTCGTCAACGCTCACCTCCTTAAACCTCAGCCTCTCCCCCGGCCGGCTCTGTGCAACGATGGGAAGGTCTGCCGTTGAAACGACGGCTATCTTCGCGTAGCCGCCCGTCGTCTGGGCGTCGCGGAGCATCACTATCGGCTTTCCGTTGGCCGGAACCTGAACCGAGCCTGTCGGTATGGCGTCCGTCACTATCCCTGCGCCCTTTTCCGAGTGCTCTATGGCCTTTCCATCGAGACGGTAGCCCATCCTGTCGGACTCAGGCGTCACGGTATAGGCCTCGCTCAGGAAAGTCTCTATCCCCTCCCCGGTGAAGTGGTCGAGGTTGGGGCCGAGAACGACGCGGACGGTCTTTTCCTTGGCGGAATAGTCGGGCCTCAGCCCAGGGGGAAGGTACCTCCCATCCTTCCTGGTTAGTACCGCGTAGCCGAGGTTCAGAACATCCCCGGCCTTCAGAGGCCTTCCAAGGCCGGCCTTGGGATAGGCCGAGCAGCTCCCGAGGAGCGGCTCACACTTTATCCCGCCGGCGAAGGCTATGTAGCCGTAGAGCCCGCTCCTCAGCGTTCCCACCTCAAGGATATCTCCCCTCTTTGCCCAGTGGCTCATCCAGGGTTCTACGGGAGTGCCGTTGAGTCTCACGTCAACGTCCCCAACAACAGCAAAAACGCAGGAAGCGTTAAACCTGAGCGTTGGGCCGGCGAGGAGGAACTCAAGGAGGGACGCGTCACCGGGGTTTCCGACGAGGTAG
>JAMONK010000251.1 GCA_027065835.1 Thermococcus sp.
CTCGGAGTTCCTCGTGTACAATGGGAGCCTCTTCTTCATCTCCAACGATGGGCCGGATCCCCATTCGGCCTGCGACGAGGTCGTGGAGGTCAACCCGAATAACATGAGCACCAGGAACTGGATCCTCTCCTGGGACGCGAGGGAGAGGGTAAATCCTGAAAAGGCTGGCAACATCCCCTACGTAAACGTGGACATAGGACTCGACAGGGATGGCAGATTGTGGGCGAGGGCGTACCTCCTCTTTGAGAACGAGACCCTCTACTACCTCTACTCCAACGGTAATTTTACGATAGTAAACGCGACCCCATCCTCGTTTTATCGTCCTAAACCGCAAAAATTGAGTCTCATGGTTCAAAACGGGTCGTTCTACGTCCGGGTTCCAGTTAAGAAAACCGAGACGACATCGTCAAATGCGGGGGGTTCCATCCTGGACGTCCTTCTTTACGGAGCGGCGGCACTGACGGTTATCGTGGTGGTATGGTTCGCCAAAAGACGTTAAGAATAGAATGGACTGGAGCTCAGTACTTCTTGAGCTCCGGGATCTTCTCTTCGAGCTCCTTCTTGAGCTCGGTTGCGATCTTGTCGAGGAAGCTCTGTCCCTGCGGGGTGACGATCCTTCCCTCACCCGGAACCTTCTGGACGAAGCCCGCCCCCTCGAGCTGCTGAAGTGCCTTCCTTATGATGCTTCCACTGGCCTTGTAAAAGTGCTCAGGGGCATGACCGCGGTTCTTCCTGCCTCCGTACCAGGTCCTAAGCCTCTCAATGCCAACGGGTCCGTCAACGTAGACCTTCCTGAACACACTGGCAACGCGGTAGTACCACCAGTCGTCCTGCTCTGGAATCCTCTCTTTGTGTTTGCCCGTCTTGACAAACGGGGCCCATTCCGGCGGTTTTATGGCTTCAACATCCTTCAGAGCCTTTGCAACCTTCTCAACGAACAAATCACCGGGAACATCATAAACCGTAGCCATCCTTCAATCCCTCCCCTTCTTGAACTTCCTTCTGAAGTTAGCAATGTCGAGCTTGACCTTTTTAACGGGCTTTTCCTCCCGTTTCTCCATCGAAAGCTCCTTTCTTTTGAGCTTCCTTAAATACTTTTCCCACCCTTCCCTGGGCTTAAACAATATAAACCTTTTGCCGCGGACGTCAATGAGCTCGCTGTCGGTTAGCTCCGCTACCCTCTCGGCCAGCTCCTTCCTGTCCAGGGAGGTGCTGATGAGCGCCCCTTTTCTGATCTCAACCTTCAGGATACCATCCTTCTCAAGTTGGGTCTGTATCTCCTCGATGACACCTTCCTCAAAGCCACGCTTTCCTATCCAGGCCCGAGGTTCAATGTCGTGGTACTTGGCACGGATGTTCCTCCGCACCTTTCCGGGTAAGCGGTTCACCATTACTCTCACCTCTCTCACTCTCGCGCCGCAGTCTCTCGCAACGCAGCTGAAGGCTTTATAAGAATACCGTTTTTAAAGCTTCCGAGGGGTTGCCATGAAGGTCTATCACCTGTATTCCGGAGGAAAGGACTCCTCCCTCTCAGCGTGGATACTTGAGAGGCTCGGCTACGAAGTCAGGTTAGTGACGATAAGCTTCGGCGTTCTCGACAACTGGCGTTTCGCGAAGGAGACGGCCCAGAAGCTAGGCTTTGAGCATCAGGTTATCTACCTGCCGCGGGAGATCCTGGAGACGGCCGCTGAGATGGCGGTAAGCGACGGGCACCCGAACAACGCAATAGGGTTCATTCACGAGCGAGCACTTGAGGCGATAGCGTCTATGCCCGGGGTGGAGAGGGTGAGCGATGGCACAAGGAGGGACGACCGCGTCCCTTTCCTGGAGCTTCCAAAGACCCGCTCCCTCGAAGACAGGTTCAACGTCGCCTACATCCGCCCCCTGCTGGGCCTCGGCTACAAGACGATCCGGGAGCTGACGGGGAGGCTCTTCAACGTGGAGATAAAGGCTAGTGAGGAACTTGAGAAGGCGGACTACGAGGTTGAACTCCGATACCTGCTCAGGGAGAAGGGCATTGATCCACTCAGGATATTCCCAAAGAGACACCAGCAGTCGAGGGTTCTGGGGTGGAAAGACGTATAAGCCCCCCTTCAGTATTGACTTCGGTGGTAGGATGAGGGTCATAACGGTCACTCCCCGGGGCCCCTTCTCCAAGAGGATAAAGCAATCCATACAAGGAGTCCTGGATTATGTAGAGATACTCGACAACGCCGTCGTTTTTCCAGAGGAGGTTGAAGCTGAATACGGAACCTTCACGGCAGGGAGCAGTGTCCTGGTCGGAACGAAGATGGGAGGGGGCAGGGGGAGCTACGTGAACAGCTACACCTCCGGCTGGCTCTTCAATACCTCCAGAAAGTTCACCCCCCAAAGGAGAGTCTCCTCGTCGGAACTCCCAGTCCTCCCCGTCACGTACAGAATCGAGGTAGACACCCCCGGTTCTGGAATGATAGAGCTGCCAGGCTACCGACTCAGAAACGGGCTCCTCCTTCTCTACACCACACCGAGTTACGAGTTCAGATTTCAGGGTGATGTTCTGACCGTGGGAGACGTTGAAGACTACGCCCAGCTTTCACTGAAACCCCTTGAGAACGGCTTTAGGGGGGAGGTGACTCTGAGCCTCAAGAAGGAGAAGTACGTTGAGGTCGCGGTCAGGGGAAAATTCGTTGAATATATAGCGTTCTTCGAGGAAGAACCCGGAACGTTCACCTACGAGTTCATGAAGGAGCCTCTCCTTGTCGTCTCCCACGAAAAGGTCCTCTCACCTCAGGGGCTCCAGAAAGCATTGGGCGGTTTCATAGGACTCAGCGGGCACGGTGAGTTTTCACTGGTGCTCAGGGTGGGGAAATCAACTAAAGAGATGATGTTCCGGGTCGAACCCGGGGAGAATAGAATGGAAATCAGAGGCCGCTGAGCCTTCTGATTATCGGATCCCTGGCCTCTTCGGGCTTTATCTCCTCTATGGTTTCGATCCATATCTTGTTCCGCGGAACGCGGTGCTTGCTCCCTACCTCCGAGTAGAGACGCTCCACAACGTCCTCCTCTCTAACCGCCCTGTACTCCCTCGTGAAATCCTCCTTTCTTCCGTTCCTTTCAAAGACGCCTTTTACGCGGTAAACTTTAACCTCCATGCTCCACACCTCCATCAGTCAAGAAAGCCAAGCGCTTCCTCTATCTTAACTATCTCGGGACCGGTCGTCGCGTGTCCAACGACGACACCGTGTGAGTTTGCCAGCATACACGAGCCAACGAAGGGAACGCCCATGTTGGCGGTTCCAACGTAAACATTGACCTTAAAGAGGTCACGGAGCCACTCCAGCTCCTCATCCGTTGCCTCAGGGTGAACAAGTCCGCCCCTGTTTGTGACGATACCGGCACTGCCCACGGCATGGTAATCGCCTATCATGCCCCTCTCAACCTCAACACCGAGCGCATCCTCAAGCCGCTTCGCATCCTCCCTCGTGAACTTTGCGCTCGCAAGGGCGGCTTTATCATTGGCCAATATGAGATTGCCAAGGGCTGTGAGGGTGCTTCTGAACGGTTCAACGACCATGTCTATCCCGAACTCCTCGAACTGGTGTTTTATGTGCTCCAGCTCCGAGTCCCAGACGTACCACGGAACGAGGATCGCGTTTGAGTTGCCAGCGGCGAATATCCCCACTATCCGCGATTTCATTACGCTGGTCTCTATTATCGGGACTTTAAGGACCTCCCTGAGAACCTCCAGTCTGGACTCGTTGAGCCCCTCCCTGACCAGCACTACCCTATCGGTCGCGAGGCCGTAAACTCCGAGGTACGGTGAGTTTTCAAAATCGAGTCTTTCTATGTGCATCGCTCAACCCTCACAGCTAAAAGGAAAGGGGTCACGCGAGGGAGACCCTGGCCACCCTCTTGCCGTCCTCCTCTTCCACGAGGACCTTAACGCGGAGCTTGCTCGGGGGCTTTTCAATGCCCCTCTCCCATATCTTCTCGTTGACATCCGTTCCTATAACGACCTCCTCCGCCTTGGCCTGCCTGGCTATCCACTCACGGACGAAGCGAGAAGCCCTCGGTGCCCTCTTCCAGCGCGGAACACGCTTCTTGATCTTCCTTATCGGGACGGTGAGTATCACCTCATCTCCAGGATTGATCGCCATCTACATCACCTCACTCCTTAAGCTTGGTTCTCCTCCACATTCTCCTCTTGGGGTGGGTCATGACCTTTCTGTTGGTCTTGACAATTACCCAGACTGGAAGACGCCTGTTCTGCTTCGCAGCCTTGGCAAGACGGAGTTTCTTTGCAACCGGCTTGTTTCTCGCCATTCGTAATCCCTCCAACGGTTATCATGATGTCTAACGTTGCTTGACGCATCCTTTTTTAAGCTTTTTCGTGAGGTTTTAAGGTTTTCCATAGGCCGGCATAGTCACCGCTTTCTTCGTAAAATTAAGGCCAGGAATATCACCAGAAGCCCTCCAGCAGCCATGTACTCCAGCGTTCTGTGGGACGCACCCTCCTGCGGGATATTGCCCTTATACCCTCCATCGGCGGCTGGACACGTCTTCAACACAACTCCCCGGCCCTCCAGCGGGTGGAATACCTCAACCCTCCCGTTTTCATAGTAGAAGACCGGATAGGGTTTTATCTCGTCCCTCCTTAGGAGGTGTTCCCCGACGCATTTCGCCCACTGGGTCTCGTTTTTCAGGACGTCGCAGTCGTTGGGAAACACCGCCCAGCCGGTGTAGTTGAAGTTCGAGGCGTCGAGGGCTTCATAGTCATTTAGGAAGATTAGGTAGCCGCCCTTGAAGGGAAGTGCCTCTAAATGGTTGAGCATCTCCCTGTACTGCAGGGCCGGAAGGAGTTCTCTTACCGGAACCTTCACTTGAGTTCCATTAAACCTGAAGACGATGTACTGTCCTTCAAGTGTGCCGTTTGCCATTCCGTCAAATCTGCCGTAGCTTGTGAGTTCAATGGGCTGGTACGAGCTATTTATCGATCCCTCTAGCTCTATGCACCTCTTCTTCGGATAATAGCGGTAAACCGTGACATTGTTTCCTCCCTCCCAGACGTACATTCTC
>JAMONK010000252.1 GCA_027065835.1 Thermococcus sp.
CCCTGATGGGAGGCTTTTCCAGGTAAACTACGCAAGAGAAGCGGTAAAGCGCGGTGCCACTGCCGTCGGTGTTAAATGGGCGGACGGTGTGGTGCTCGCGGTTGAGAAGAGGATAACGAGCAAGTTGATTGAGCCGAGCAGCTACGAAAAGATCTTCCAGATAGACGATCACATAGCCGCCGCCCCAAGCGGTATAATAGCCGACGCCCGCGTTCTCGTTGACAGAGCCAGGGTTGAGGCCCAGGTTTACCGCTTGACCTACGGCGAGCCGGTTCCGCTCAACGTTCTCGTGAAGAAGATCTGCGACCTCAAGCAGGCCCACACCCAGTACGGAGGTGTTAGGCCCTTTGGAGCTGCCCTCCTGATGGCGGGCGTGAACGAGAGGCCTGAGCTCTACGAGACAGACCCCAGCGGCGCATACTTTGAGTGGAAGGCGGTCGCCATAGGCAGCGGCAGAAACACCGCCATGGCAATATTTGAGGAGCACTACTCCGACGATATCGACCTCGAAGGAGCCGCAAAGCTCGCCATTCTTGCACTGGCCAAGACGATTGAGGAGCCGAGCGCTGAGGGCATAGAGGTCGCGTACATAACAACGAAGGAGAAGCAGTGGAAGAAACTCCCCAAGGATAAGGTCGAGGAGTACCTCGATGAGGTCCTCAAGGAGCTCAAGGAAGAGGAAGTTGAGGAGAAGTCCGAGGACTACTCCGAGCTCGACCAGAACTACTGAGGTGGTGACTGTGCCGATAAGCATCGACAAAGCAGTGATCGCACGGTTAAGGACGCACGGGGACGTCTTTGAGATACTGGTCGACCCGTATCTTGCAAAGGACTTTAAAGAGGGCAGGGAGGTTCCCATAGAGGAGATCCTTGCCACGCCCTACGTTTTTAAGGACGCACACAAGGGAGACAAGGCCAGTGAGCACGAGATGGAGAAGATCTTCGGGACCAGCGATCCTTACGAGGTCGCCAGAACGATACTCCTCAAGGGCGAGGTTCAGCTGACCCAGGAGCAGAGGAAGCAGATGCTTGAGGAGAAAAGGAGGTACATCGCAACCGTTATACACAGGCACGCAGTGGATCCGAGGACGGGGTTCCCCCATCCAGTGGACAGGATCCTTAAGGCAATGGACGAGGCCGGCGTTCACGTTGACCTCTTCAAGGACGTGGACGCTCAGATACCGGGTATCATCAAAGCCCTGCGCCCCATACTGCCGATCAAGATGGAGATGAAGGTTATCGCCGTCAAGGTTCCAAGCGACTACGTGGGAAAGGCCTACGGTGAAGTACGTAAATTTGGAACTGTCAAGCGCGAGGAATGGACCAACGACGGCTCCTGGATGTTCCTCATAGAGATTCCTGGTGGAATTGAGGAGGAATTTTATGAGAAGCTTAACGCCCTTACCAAGGGCGCCGCTTTAACTAAACTTGTAGAGAGGAAGGGACTATGAGACGGATTTTTGTAAAACCCCGGGAACTGGTGGTTCCAGGAACCCTGCTGGCCCAGGGCCCATTTAAGAACGGAAGAGGGACGTTTAAGGAAGGAAACAGGGTGTACTCAACTGTGGTAGGCCTGGTTGAGATACGGAACGACGCCATACGCGTTATACCCCTCGAGGGGCCGTACATACCTGAAGTGGGGGACAACGTGATAGGAAAGATCGTGGACGTCAGGTTCTCCAACTGGAGCGTTGACATAGGTGCCCCCTACGAGGCCAATCTGCGCGTTCAGGACGCCACTGAGGAGCGCATAGACGTGGTCAAGACGGATCTCAGGAGGATATTCGATATAGGCGACATAATATACGCCAAGATAAAGGCCTACAACGAGATAAACCAGATTGACCTGACCACTAGGGGGATGCCCTTCAGAGGAGGGCCGCTTAGAGGGGGCCAGATCGTTGAGATAACCCCGTACAAGGTCCCCCGCCTCATCGGAAAAGGGGGTTCAATGATCAACATGATCAAGAAGCTGACGGGGACCAGAATAATAGTCGGTCAGAACGGCTGGGTCTGGGTCAGCGGAAGGAAGGAGGAGCTTGAAAAACTGGCCATAGAGGCGATTTTGAAGGTCGAACGCGAGAGCCACACCCAGGGACTGACGGACAGGGTCAAGGAGTTTTTGCTTTCAAGGCTCAGGGAGCTTAAGGAACAGGGAGTTGTTGAGGAGATACCGCAGCTTAATGAAGGAAACGAGAAAGAGGGTGAAGAGACATGATGGGTAGACCTGAAGGGTTGAAGCTCATAGACGAGAACGGTAGAAGGGTCGATGGTAGAAAGAAGTACGAACTCAGGCCCATCAAGATGGAGGTAAACGTTCTGAAGAACGCCGATGGGTCCGCGTACGTTGAGTGGGGTAAGAACAAGGTTCTTGCCGCGGTTTACGGTCCGAGGGAGATTCACCCCAAGCACCTTCAGAGGCCGGATAGGGCGATACTCCGTGTTAGGTACAACATGGCACCCTTCAGCGTTGAGGAGAGGAAGAAACCCGGTCCCGACAGGAGGAGCGTTGAGATAAGCAAAGTCATCAGGGGTGCCCTTGAACCGGCCCTCATCCTTGAGATGTTCCCCAGAACCTCCATAGACGTCTTTATTGAGGTTCTGCAGGCAGATGCGGGTACCCGCGTGGCAGGAATAACCGCGGCATCCCTTGCGCTGGCGGACGCTGGGATCCCTATGAGGGACCTGGTCGCGGCGTGCGCGGCGGGGAAGATAGACGGTGAGATAGTTCTTGACCTCAACAAGGACGAGGACAACTACGGTGAGTCCGATATCCCAATCGCAATAATGCCCCTGAAGAACGACATAACCCTCCTCCAGATGGACGGATACCTGACCAAGGAGGAGTTCGTGGAAGCGGTGAGGCTTGCGATCAAGGGTGCGAAGGCGGTGTACCAGAAGCAGAGGGAAGCCCTTAAGGAGAAGTACCTCGCCGTTGCCCAGGAGGTGGCCGGAAATGAGTGATGGAGAAGTTATGGCCAGTATAATGCGCGACCACATACTTGCGCTGCTCAAGGAGGGCAAGCGCGTTGACGGTCGTGGTCTCGAGGAGTACCGCGATCTTGAGGTGAGAACCGGGGTCATCCAGAAGGCCGAGGGCTCCGCCTGGGTGAAGCTCGGCAACACACAGGTTCTCGTGGGGGTCAAAGTTGACATGGGGGAGCCGTTCCCGGACCTGCCGGATAGGGGGGTCATAACGACCAACGTGGAGCTGGTTCCTCTGGCCTCTCCGGGGTTTGAGCCCGGTCCGCCGGACGAGAACGCTATCGAACTCGCGCGCGTGGTTGACAGGGGCATCAGGGAGAGCCAGGCCGTTGAACTGGAGAAGCTGGTCATAGTCCCGGGCAAGCTGGTGCGGGTTGTGTTCGTTGACGTCCACGTCCTTGACCACGACGGCAACCTCCTCGACGCCAGCGGCATAGGGGCGATAGCGGCCCTTCTGAGCACCAAGATTCCGAAGGTCGAGTACAACGAGGAAACCGAGGAGGTCCAGGTTCTCGATGAATACGAACCTCTCCCGGTTAAGAGGGTGCCCGTGCCCGTCACGTTCGCGAAGATAGGTTCCAACATGCTCGTGGATCCCAACCTCGATGAGGAGCGCGTCATGGACGGGAGGATAACGGTGACAACCGACGAGAACGGGATGATATCGTCCGTCCAGAAGGGCAATGGCGGATCTTTTAAGCTTGAGGAGGTCATGTATGCCATAGACGTTGCTGTAAAGACCTCCGCAGGTATAAGAGAGAAGATCCTCGCCGCGGTTAAGGGGGAGTGACCCCCCTTATTTTTCCATGTTCGTGCCCCTGCCGTGATTTCTGGTAGGCTTCAGAAAGAGATATAAACACCAATGACCAAACTAATCCAGCCTTACGATTAACTGGAGGGGAACGTTATGGGTTTGTTCGACAGCCTTAAGAAGAAGGAGGAAAGGCCTGCCAGGAAGCCGCCAGTGAAGGCCATTAAGAAAGAAGCACCGGCGGCGCACAGGCGTGACATCGATGTCATACCGCTTGAGGAGGATGTTCTTGCTAAAGAGCTCGTTAAGCCACAGTTCCGCTACCTCAAAAAGGTGGTGGTAACCAGCTACTCCGACCTTGAGAGGATATCGGAGGAACTTCAGAACGGCAACATAGTCCTCGTTGACCTCAGTCCCCTTGAGGTTAAACCGGACATCCTCACGAAGGTTGCGGAGCAGATCAAGGGAATGGTCAACGCACTGGGCGGTAGCGCGGCTAAAATATGCAAGCATGAGGTCAAACTTATTCTGACGCCTTCGGACATAAAGATAGCCAAGTGACGGCTTTCATTTTTGGCCTTTTTCGTGGTCACAAGTGGATTTATAAACGGTGCGGTTCTCCCTTCTTAGGTGATGCGGGATGAACGGAGTCGAGAGGGATGCAGAGATTCAGGAACTTGGGCTGGGGGATTGCCCCATATGCGGCGGAAAGGGCACGCTCAAGGTCATCCAGCACGTTCACGAGATTCCCTACTTCGGTAAGGTCATGGAGAGCACGATAATCTGCGAGAAGTGCGGCTACCGGAACGCGGACGTCATGATGCTTGAGGACAGACCGCCGAAGCTCTACACCGTCAAGGTCGAGAACGAGAAGGACCTCTTCACGCGCGTCGTTAGGAGCAAGAGCGGGACGATAGAGCTCGAGGAAATCGGAGTTAAGATCGAGCCGGGACCAGCTGCTGAGGGCTTCGTCAGCAACGTCGAGGGCGTTTTAGAGCGCGTTCGCGAAACCCTACTAATGGCCAAGGAGTTCAGGAAGCAAGAGGGCGACGAAGAGGCGGTCAAAAAGACCGACGAGATACTGGAGTACATTGAAGAGGTCAAGGAAGGGAAGAAGCCGCTTACGGTGAAGATAGCCGATCCCCTCGGCAACAGTGCCCTCGTCGGCGAGAAAGTTAAGAGCAGGCTTCTCACCCAGGAGGAAATTGATAGCCTCAGCCTCGGCCCCTACGTCAAGGTGGAGCCCGAGGAG
>JAMONK010000253.1 GCA_027065835.1 Thermococcus sp.
ATAACTACGGACATCGAGCTTTTCCGTTCCTAATAAACCTTGCGCCCAGTCTTTCCTAAAGGCTGGCGAAAAGAGTGCCCTTTTACCAAAGAGCAGAAAGGCAGTCGTGCACTAACCAAAGGCAACTTTTAATGGGATTTGCTTCACAAGTAACTCCTTCCAAAAAGTTTCAACTTTATTACCGGCGTCCTTCGGGTCCTCTCAGAGAGAAACCCTCACAAAAGAGCAAGCCGAAAAGAAACTCCCTACAATCACTAATCCCAGAACATGCGCCCCAACTTCCGCCAGCGCTGAAGCTTTTGGAAAAAGCTTCACCAAAAGTTAGTAGCTCTCCCCTCAAAAGCTCGAATGAGGAGGATTTTGCTTGCAAAACCGCATGTTCCTAACGGAGAACACTTTCGAACAGCCATTATAAACAGGGTTTACATTCCATTGACGCCCTCCTTGTCATCGGCGCTCGAAGGGCGCCTTCTTAGAGTGGAACACTTGTCAAAGAGTAACTCGAGTAGAAACCCATTCTAAGACTCGCAACTTTCAAAAAAGCACTTCATCTTCCGCCAGCGCTTTCATCAGAAAGGGCTGTTGTGGTGGGCCCGCGGGGATTCGAACCCCGGACCTTCACCGTGTCAGGGTGACGTCATAACCAGTCTAGACCACGGGCCCGCCCAGGGATGGTGGACCGGCCGGGATTTGAACCCGGGGCCTCCGCCTTGCCAAGGCGGCGCTCATACCAGGCTGAGCTACCGGCCCACTCCCATTGACGCCGTAAACACCTACAGGGCTCCCTTTATAAATTTTTTGGTTAGGCCCACACCATTAAAATTTCCATCGAAAAGTTAATATCAGGGTTTGCCCATCTGTGAACGGTGATGGTGATGGGAGCTTTTAATCCACTGAGCGAGTCTGAACGGATTAAGGAACGGATAATAACCTGGCGCAGGGACTTCCACATGTACCCCGAGCTCAAGTACGAGGAGGAGAGGACTTCAGGGATTGTTGAGGAGCACCTCCGCGAATGGGGGTACAGCATAAAGCGCGTCGGAACCGGGATAATAGCAGACATCGGCGAGGGTGAGAAGACCATAGCCCTCAGGGCGGATATGGACGCTCTGCCCGTTCAGGAGGAGAACGACGTCCCCTACAAATCCAGGATTCCTGGAAAGATGCACGCCTGCGGTCACGACGCCCACACGGCGATGCTCCTCGGTGCGGCCAAGATAATAGCGGAGCACATCGATGAATTCAACGGAAGGGTAAGGCTCATCTTTCAGCCGGCCGAGGAGGGCGGCAACGGCGCTGTGAAGATGATCGAAGGCGGTGCGCTGGAGGGTGTTGATTCTATCTTCGGTTTTCACGTCTGGATGGACCTACCGAGTGGGCTCATCGGCATCAGGGATGGGCCGTTCCTTGCGGGGGCCGGGATATTCGATGGGAGGATACTTGGAAAGGGTGGCCACGGGGCGTCCCCACATGAGAGCATCGACCCGATTCCCGTTCTGGCGGAGCTTATACTCGCCCTTCAAACGGTGGTTAGCAGGAACATCAACCCGGTTGAATCGGGCGTTGTCAGTGTCACCAGCGTTCACAGCGGAACGGCGTTCAACGTGATCCCTGAGGAGGCCGGGTTTAAGGGCACTTTCAGGTTCTTCAAACCGGAGGTGGGCGAGCTCATACAGAGAAGGATGCGGGAGCTTTTGGACGGGATCACTAAGGCCCACGGTGTACGGTACGAGCTCAGCGTCGAGGACCTCACGCCACCCACCATAAACTCCCCTGAGATGGCAAGCTTCGCGAGGGGCGTCGCCGAGAGGTACAATCTGAAGTACGGGGAGGTTCCACCAACGATGGGTGCAGAAGATTTTGCCTTTTATCTCCAGAAGGTTCCTGGGGCGTTTTTGGCCCTTGGGATAAGGAACGAGGAGAGGGGCATCGTCTATCCGCACCATCATCCCAAATTCGACGTGGATGAAGACGCCCTGTACCTGGGGACAGCGATGGAGGTGGCCCTGGCATTTGAGTTCCTGAGGGATTAGTCCAGTCGTTTTGCGATTATCTGCACCCTTCCTTTTCTCTCCCCTCTCAGGTAACCGGCGGTTTCTTCGTCCAGCACCGTTAGAACCCTTTCAACCCCGAGTTCCTTTGCCCTACCGATTACCCCGGGGAGGTCCTTGGGATACCCCCACAGAAAGAGGCTTGCCCTTCCGGGCCTGCCGGGTAGGGACTTTAGAACGTAGTAGGAATTTCCGGCCTTTCCCGCCTCCTTCAGTTCGTGAATGCCCGCAAAGAGGTCCCTAAAGCTTGAGAACCAGGCGTCGTATGAGTTCTGAAAGCGGCCGGCGACAAGCTCAAGTCCCCTAACTGTCCCCCATGAAAATGAGCCCAGGGGTTCAACGCCTCCTGCACTAAAACCCTCCGTCTCGACCTCGACGAGCCAGTTATCAAAGATGACCTCACCGAATCCCAGCTTTTGATAAAACCCCACGGCTTCTTTGCTGGGCTGAACGGTAAACAGCTCAAACTCACGTTCCCTCGCGGTCCGCTCAATGAACTCGACGAGGGCCCTTCCGATGCCCCTACCCCTGAACCCGGGGTGAACCTCTATGACGTCGAGGTGGACCACCCTAGTCAGCTTCCCACCTATAAGTTCCTCACTGAAGAAGGCCTCGGCCTCCCCCACCACCCTCCCATTGACTTCGGCAACAACGGGGAGTTGCCCCTCCTGAAGCAGGGCGTTTATGTGGATTGCGCAGGTCTCGGGGCTCATCCAGGGGCCGCCTCGTAGATACCGTTCCCTCACTGGGAGGCCGGAGAGGTCTTCGTCAGCAGTGTGTACCCCCACAATCCAACGCGTCTCGTCCAGGGTGGCCTTTCGGATGAGGGGTCCCAACCACATCACCCCAGGTAACCAAACCTCTCTAGGATGTGGATTATTCCCTCCGCGCCTCCCTCACCGTAGGCTCTCTCGGTTACGTAGTCCGCTCTACGTTTCAGACTTTCTGGGGCCTGGGCAACGGCAACACGATAACCGACGGCCTTAAATGCGTCGAGATCGTTCTCACCATCGCCGATGTGTGCCACCTCCCTCGGACTTATCCCCAGGAGCTCACAGGCGTGCTCTATGCCCGTCCCCTTGTTTATCCATGGTTTTTTGATGTGTATCGCGAAGCCTGAGTCCACTGCGATCAGGTTGAGTCCAAGCTCATCTATAATCGACCTGACGTCCTCCACCCCAACCGTGCGCAGGACGACGAGGCCCGCCTTTCTTTCGGGCATCGAGAAGCTCATAACCGCATGTGGATGCCTCTTTTTGAGCTCACTCCAAAGGATCCACTCCTCGTCCATCTTAGTCAGGTACACTCTTTTTCTGAGCCGTCCGTCCTTAACCGAAAGCGCCCCACCGTCCTCACCAACCACGGGGCCGCTTGTACCGATGAGAATGGCGGCGGCCTCTCCAAACTGGAGGGTGTTCCCTGTCACCAGCATTACCGGAACCCCGAGGCCCTCCGCCAGCCTTATGGCTTCTAGTGCCTTTTCGTGGAGCCTCCTATCCGGGTAAGTTATCGTGCCGTCTATGTCAACGGAGATAGCCTTTATCATCTTCTCACCCCCATCATCTTGCACGAGGAGGATAAAAACAAAGCGGTCGGTGCCGTTGCTGGGAGCCCCGTTTCAGTGGTCCTTCATTATCTCCCGAAGGATGCTAGTGGCGTAGACCCCCTTTGGGAGAAAAAAGCGGAAGCACATGCCGGTCTCCGGAACATAGCCGTACGTCATTCCAATCGGCCTTGTAAGGAGTTCCCTTCTTCCGCCGGGCTCCGCCATTGGTCTCGGGAGTTTTTTAAAGTCCCCTACCGTGATGGCCTCTCCCTCGAGGATTTCGCTTTCGAGTCCCCCGGGTTTTCCCCCGGCTTTTCTCATTGCGAATCCAAAAAGAGGGCCCGACACCAGGGCCTCCCCTTTTTCAACCTTCCTCCTTACGAAATCGATGTTGGTCTCCGTGACCCGGTATGTCCTGTCGCGGTAGGGGACCCCTCCCTTGACCTGGATAACGATGTCCCCCACGAGGGGTTCCTTTAGGGGAAACCTCTCCATCCTGCGCGATAGGTAGAGGTTGAACAGATAGCTCTGGTAGGCGTGAATGAATATCCGGAGTATCGGCATTGGGAGGGATAGAAACGCCCTCCTCCAGCTTCTTGTCTCTTTGTAGCGGTGGAGAAGGGTTCTCTCATAACGCAGGAAGCCTGGAAACTCCTCCAGGGCCCTGTCCACATCCCCGGTCTCCCAGAATGTTTTTCTGGCTTCGTCGCCTTCCATGCCCCCCTCATGGGCGCCGAGAAAAAGCTTTGCCGCCTCGTCGAAGTCTCCCTTCAGGAGGAGTTTCCCAATGATGTGGTTCGTGACGCGCCTCTCACCGAAGCGCTGGTAGCCGAAGTAGTTGGGGAAGCCGCCTTTCTCGCGGAGGTCTCTTATTATGGCCTTACTCGTTTCAAACGCGTCTTCTTTCACTCCCCTAACGACGATCCTGAACCTGTTGCCGAGGAGATGACCGAGTTTTACGAACCTCCCGTACGCTACGAACCTGAGCTCGATATCCCTTATACGAACGCTCTCAACTTTATCCTTCGTGTCTGCCGGGACGCTTATGTGCTGGTAGGTCACCGCCTTCTTGTCCTTTGTTCCAGCGAAGCCTATATCCCGATAGCCTATCCCTGCCCGCTTGGCGATCTCCTTTACAGCCGCCATCGTGTCCCAGTTCTTCTTTTTAAGGAGGAAGATGGCATGCTTCCTGCCCTCAAAGATCTGGGGCAGGGGCTCCTCGATAACGACGAAATCCTCAGGAAAGGCTTTTATCGTTCCGCCTATTCCCTTTTCCTCGGTTAGGTGATGAAACTGAGAAAAGAACTCGCGGTAGTCCATCATTCACACCAGCTTTAGATGGCCGGTAACCTTGTCAATCAGCTCCTCAGGCCCGGGGCCGATGGCC
>JAMONK010000254.1 GCA_027065835.1 Thermococcus sp.
CGAAGACTGGCTTTCCGTCTATCAGGCCGATTATCGTCGGCTTCCCAGGCTGAATTGCTATGCCGTGAATCATGACCTCCCCGAGCTCCTCTATTATCGAGCTCGTCAGGTCCCTTATTCCACCGCTCGCGCCGCCGCTGAGGATCACGAGGTCGCAGCACTCAACACCCTTCTCGATTAGGGCCTTCAGGCTCTCGCGGTCGTCTTTGGCTATGCCGAGGAAGACCGCCTCGCCGCCAAGCTCCCGAACCGCATCGGCTATGGCCCTTCCGTTGATGTCGTAAATCCGGCCCGGCTTGAGCTCCTCACCCGGGGGAACCAGCTCGTTTCCGGTGCTTATGACGGCGACCTTCGGCCTCCTGAAAACGGGAACCTCCGCAAGTCCGACCGCCGAGAGGAGCGCCGTCTCCTTGAAGCCGAGCCTCGTCCCCTTCTCGAGGAGGAGCTTTCCCTTTGGGATGTCCGTTCCGGCTTTCATGACGCCGAGACCCGGATAGGCGGGTTTGGGGATTATCACCTCGTTCCCCACCCTCTCCACGTCCTCGAACTGTATCACCGCGTCCGCGCCCTTCGGGAGGGGGGCTCCGGTTGAGATGTAGACGCTTTCTCCGGGTTTCAGTTCAAAGTCGGGAGAATCGCCCGCGTTCACCTCTCCAACGACCCCGAGACGGAGGGGCTCGCTCTCACTCGCCATGAACGTGTCCTCCGCCCGAAGGGCGTACCCATCAACGGTGGCCCGGTCAAAGGGCGGGACGTCCACAGGGGAGACCACGTCCTCAGCCAGAACCCTGCCAAGGGACTCCCCCAGAGGGACTCCCTCAACAGTGGGTTTCAAAGGGAATGAGTCTATGACTTCAAGGGCCTTCTCAAGTGCGACAACCTTCAGGAACGCCATAACATCACCGAAGAAAGAGGGGGGACTTTCTATAAATGGGTTGCGTAAATAGGGAAGTTTAACACGTCACATCCCACATTATCATTCCCAGATGGCTGCATCCCCCATTACCGTTTCCACCGGCTTAAAAGGACTTATAACGTCTTTTCCAGCTATTTAACGCTTTTTACAGTCAAAACCCCAAATTAAACCGATTGGAAATGTTTTTAATTCTCAAAACGAACTAAGGAGCATGAGGGTGGCGATAGTAACGAGCGATGCCCGCGTGTACTATACGGCGACGAAGGTGCTTAAAGAGTACGGGATACCCTTCCTGAGCCTTAAGATGGGCGAAAAGATACCCTTCGATGTGGAGGTTGTCCTGACGGCGGAGAAAGATCTTCCCAGGGTGGATTTCCCCGTCAAAATCCCCGTCCACGACGAGGGTTTTATAGACGAACTGCTGGCCAGACTCGAGGGAAGGGAAGGATTTAAGAAGGTTTATATCGCTATAGACCCCGGAGAGAGACCCGGACTGAGCGTCGTTGCGGATAACCGGGTGATCGAGGTTCATCATCTAAGAAGCCCCAAGGACGTTGATATAATCATCGAGCTACTGGAGAAGTATCCACGTGCCAGGATTAAAATCGGACATGGGGCCCGGAGACAGAGGATGCTGATGTTAAAAAGTCTGGCGGATCTCCTGGGCTACGACTACCCGGTTACAGTGGTAAACGAGGCCAAGACCACCCCGAAGGTTGGTGGGCTTGAACCGTCGGGGGTGAGCGACATCGTGGCTGCCATCAACATAGGGCTCAGGGATGGGCAGGAGAGAAGGATAGGGGAGCTGCTGGAAGTTAAAGAACCCACAAAACGGGAGATAGAGGACATAAAGAGAAGAAGCCGTGAAATTAGTGGTACGATAACTATATCCTCCCGTCTGGCAAGGGAGGTGGCACTCGGTAATATAACCCTTGATGAAGCCATTAAAAAGCAGGGGAGGAGATCAAAATGATTTTTGGTAAGGGTGAAGAAAAGACCGGCGAGATAAAGCTGCGCGTTGCTGAGGCTCTAAAGAGGGACGTTGGAAGAGGGATCGCCAGATTCGACAGGAAATACCAGCGCCAGCTCGGTGTTGAACCCGGTGACGTAGTTGAGCTCGTAGGTGAAAGAACCACGGCCGCGGTCGTGGCCAACCCCCATCCGGACGACCGTGGACTGGACATAGTCAGGATGGACGGGTACATCAGAAGGAACGCGGGAGTGAGCATCGGCGACTACATAACCGTCAAGAGGGCGGAGGTGGTGGAGGCCAAGAAGGTAACCCTCGCACCGGCCCAAAAGGGAGTCTTTCTCCAGATACCCGGGGAGATGGTCAAGGGAAACCTCCTAGGGAGGCCGCTGGTAAAGGGCGACCTTGTGGTGGCGAGCAGCCAGAGTGAAACCGGTTTCTACGGGGGTTCACCTTTCGACGATCTCATCCGCAACCTCTTCCCGTCAATGCCCCTCGGGTTTGGGGAGCTTAAGTTCGTCGTGGTGAACACGGTCCCGAAGGGGATAGTCCAGATAACGTACAACACCGAAGTGGAGGTTCTCCCACAGGCCGTCGAGGTCAGGGAGGAGACAATCCCGGAGGTCACCTACGAGGACATCGGCGGTCTTAGCGACGCGATTCAGAAGATTCGTGAGATGGTCGAGCTCCCGCTCAAGCATCCCGAGCTCTTCGAGCGCCTCGGCATTGAGCCGCCGAAGGGAGTTCTCCTCTACGGTCCGCCTGGAACGGGTAAGACGCTGCTCGCAAAGGCTGTGGCGAACGAGGCGAACGCTCACTTCATCGCGATCAACGGTCCAGAGATAATGAGTAAGTTCTACGGTGAGAGTGAGGAGAGGCTTAGGGAGATCTTCAAGGAGGCGGAGGAAAACGCCCCGAGCATAATCTTCATCGACGAGATCGACGCGATAGCTCCTAAGAGGGAGGAAGTCGTTGGAGAGGTTGAGAAAAGGGTCGTCAGTCAGCTGCTCACCCTCATGGACGGTCTCAAGGGCCGCGGAAAGGTTATCGTCATAGCCGCGACCAACAGACCCGACGCCCTCGACCCTGCCCTGAGGAGACCGGGGCGCTTCGACAGGGAGATCGAGGTCGGCGTTCCGGACAAGCAGGGCAGGAAGGAAATACTCCAGATCCACACGAGGGGCATGCCGCTGGAACCGGGATACGACAAGGCCACAGTCCTCCGCATCCTGAAAGCCCTCATGGGACGGGAGAGCTTTGATAAAAAGAGGCTTGAAAGCACGATAAACTCCGTTGAAGCGGCTACCTCCGAGGAAGAGATCATGGAACTGCTGAGAAAAGACGGTGAGCTGTACGCCGAGGTAAGGCTCCGGCTCATCGACAGGATGCTGGACGAGATAGCCGAGAAGACCCACGGTTTCGTGGGGGCGGACCTGGCAGCACTGGCGAGAGAGGCCGCCATGACTGTACTCAGGAGGCTCATAAAGGAGGGCAAGATAAGCCCAGAACACGAAAAGATACCCTCAGAGGTTCTCCAGGAGCTGCGTGTCAGGAAGTCAGACTTCTACGAGGCGCTTAGGATGGTTGAGCCGTCGGCCCTCAGGGAAGTACTGATTGAGGTTCCGAACGTTCACTGGGATGACGTTGGAGGCCTCGAAGAAGTCAAAGGAGAACTAAAAGAAGCCGTCGAATGGCCACTAAAATATCCAAAAGCATTCCAGAGGCTCGGGATAAACCCCCCAAGGGGAATACTCCTCTACGGTCCGCCTGGAACGGGTAAAACCCTCCTCGCAAAGGCCGTTGCAACAGAGAGCGAGGCGAATTTCATTGGAATCCGCGGACCGGAGGTGCTGAGCAAGTGGGTCGGCGAGAGCGAGAAAAGGGTGAGGGAGATATTCAGGAAGGCGAGACAGGCCGCACCAACCGTGGTTTTCATCGATGAGATAGACTCAATAGCGCCGGCAAGGGGCAGTGAGGGCGACAGAGTTACCGACCGGCTCATCAACCAGCTCCTCACCGAGATGGACGGAATCGAAAGCAACAGTGGTGTCGTCGTCATAGCCGCGACCAACAGGCCGGACATCCTGGACCCCGCACTCCTGAGGCCCGGCAGGTTCGACAGGCTGATACTCGTTCCGGCACCCGACGAGAAGGCCAGACTGGAGATACTCAAAGTCCACACGAGACGCGTTCCCCTGGCGGAGGACGTCAACCTCCGGGAGCTGGCGAAGAAGACGGAAGGCTACTCCGGAGCTGACATCGAGGCCCTCGTGAGGGAGGCGGCGCTCATAGCCATGCGCAGAATAATGACGACACTGCCCACAGAGGCCGTGGAGGAGCAGAGCGAGGAGTTCCTGGGCAAATTGCGCGTGTCAAGAAAGGATTTTGAAACGGCCCTGAAGAAGATCAGACCCAGCATAACCCAGTACATGGTGGAGTACTACCGGAGCTTCGAGGAGAACCGGAAGCAAGGGAAGCGTGGCGAGGAAAGGAGGGGAGTTGACTACTACACCTTCTGACCTATTTCATTTTGGAAAAAGTTTTATACGTTAACGCCCAAGGGTTTACACGATTAAACCGTGGGGTGGAGGAAATGGTCAAGATAATGGCTTCCAAGCTTAGGGACGTTGAGCTGATTACGGACAGCGGCGTAAGGCTCGGATGGGTGTACGACCTCAGCTTCGATGAGGATACCGGGGAGATCCTTGTGATAGTCGCCGAGCCGGATGAAGACCTAGACACGAGCGAGTTCGTCACGGATCATGAGGGGCTGCTGCTTATCCCGATCAGTGCCGTAAAGAGTATAGGAGAGGTCATAATAATCGACTCCAACAAGCTAGCCGTTAAATCCAAGCTTAGGAGAGTCAGCGCTATAAAAGAGAAGCTTTCAGAAGGCGAGGGAGAGATCCTCGAGGGCTGAGTTCAGTACCCATCGTAAAGCCTCTCCGCAAGGAAGGGTGGGAGGCCCGCTTCCAGTATTTTTCTTGCAGCTTCTTCCACATCGTATTCCACCCTGTGGAACTCCACGTTGCCTGGGGGCTCTTCTTCCGTGTCGATCACCGCATAGGCCGCCCTCCAGTCGCCGTCCCGTGGCT
>JAMONK010000255.1 GCA_027065835.1 Thermococcus sp.
CCCAGGGGGGATTTAACCTTATCCCCTGTACCTCAGCACGTGGATATCCCTCACGAGCCTGTGTCTGGGTTCGAAATCGAGGTACTTTCCGGTGATCTCAAATCCCAGCCTCCTCAACCATCCCCTATCCTTCCGGTAGACACTGCCACTGCCCAGTTTAAACGCTGGGAATACGAAGACGACCCTCCCGTTCCGCTTGAGAACATTTGATATTGATTCAAAAACCGGATAGTAAAAGCGGTCCAGCTCGTTGGCCAGCTTTATGGCCTCTCCCCTTCCGGGGTTTCTTTTAAGGGGTCTCCCAAGGTAAGGCTCGCTCACGATCGCGTCGAAACGGGTCCTGAAGCAACGCTTGAGTCTCCGTGCGTCGCAGACCTCCAGTCGCGCCGAGTTCTTCAGTCGAAACTCTTTCCTGAGCCACCTGATGTTCTCCTTCGCGTTCTTTATGGCCGCCTCATCGCTGTCACTTCCGTACGCGCCCAGGCCCTGAAGCACGAACTCTTGAACTATGGTCCCTATCCCGCAGAATGGGTCCAGGAAGTTCCCCTTTTTAACTTCGGTCAGGTTCACCATAGTCCTCGCCAGCCTCGGTGGTATGGAGAGTATGGGGCGCTGCCGCGGTCGTTCCACGTCAAGTTTTTTCAGCTCAAATGGGTCCGTCACCCCAACGGTTTCCCCGATCAGAAAAGTCCCGTCTTCCCTGAGGAAGAAGTCAAAGTCCTTAACTCCGGGGAATCCTTTGAGAATAAGCTCCGCGGGCATGGCGTAAACCCTGGCAGGTTTGAAGAACTTGGATGGTCCTTCCTTTTTGAGTTCTCTTTTTATCTCGCTTCCAAACCTCCGCCACAACCTCCAATCGTCCTTCCCGTAGAGGCTGACGGTGAAGAGCCGAGAGTACTCGACTCCCCTGAGTGCTTCCTCTCCCTCCCCCAGGACCTTCACGAGTTTAAGCGCCCCGCCCAGCCAGTGAAAGTAACGTTCAATCCGAGCATCGGAGTCGAACAGAAGCCAGTCCCCATTGGTTTCTAATACCCTCACTTTTAACCCAAAACGTTTTATGAATGAATAAAACTCTGCCTCGCTAAGCCGTGGATTCTTTCCGAATACAACCGCGTACATGCTTCCCCCTTTCATTCCCCGCTTAAAAACGTTCCGAGGGTTAGGTTAATAAGATTGAGTTCCCTAATATTGTTTAGACTTGTGGGTTTACAATAAGCCGGGGGCGTATGGAATGTTAATAAAGGAGGTACTTGCCTCTGTGGAGGTTATCCGGGACCCGTACATAAAAGCCGTGACCTATGCTAAAATCGGTGAAAGACTCGCGAGGGCCAGGGAGAAGCACTATAAGGGGGCGTTTCTCAGGGCCATGGAGACGACCAAAGAGATTGGTGACCCTGTTAAGACTTTCAAAGCCCTTCTCTCCATTGGCTACTCCATGAGCAAGGCGGGTATCAAAGCCTCGAAGCGGATATACCAGGGCGTTCTTGAGGACTCCAGGGCACTTCCCTCCCCCCACAGGGATATCGTGATGGAGAGTGCCGCCACGTACATGCTCTCGCTTGGAGAGATAGGGGAGGCAATAACCTATGCGCTTGAGATATCCAACCCAAAACTAAGGAACGAGGTACTACTGGCGGCCATGCGGGCCAACACCCGGAAGCTGGGGAAGGAAGGCATTAAAGTGGCCTACCACCTCAGGAGGAGCAAGCTGGCCCTTGAGTATATAGACTCTGAACCCTACCGTTCAATGGGCATCATGGAGCTGATAAAGGCTTATCTGTCTCTTGGAAGCTACGAGAACGGAATCTCCCTGATATCCTCTATCGGGGACAGGGATTGGGCCAGACAGGCTTTCAAGGAGGTGGCGTTCTACCTTAAAGAGAAGGAGGTTTTAAACCATTACATAGACTCCCTTGAGGGGGTTGCCAACAGTCTTATCTCCCGTTTTGGGGATGACTTCGCCAGGGAGATGGCGTTCGCGTTCGCTCTCAGCGGTGAGGGTCTTCCAGCGGTCGAACTCGTGAGAAAGCTGGATAACAGCGAAGACATCCTTGTGAAGATGGCCGTTGAACTCCTTGAGCGTGACCATGATGTTCTGCCTTCGTTCGTTTCGGCACTGAACGAGGAAGAGGCCACCATCGTCGGAAAGGCAGTGATGAACCGGATACTCGAGCGGCCGGAACTTGGGAGCTGGGAAGTGGTTGAGGCGATCGGCAAAAGTACGAGGAACGAGGAGGTCTGGGCCAAGATAGCCCGCTATTACATAGTGATGGACGAGGTCGATGGGGCTGCGAGGGTGGCCTCCCTTCTTCATGAGGGGAGACTGAGGTCCGTGATAATGGCCGACATAGCCCACCACCTGCTCAAGAAGAACGAGGTTGAGAGGGCCATAGACGCCGCCATTGAGGTCAAGGACCCGAAGTTTTCATCGATACTCGTCTCTGAGATTCTCCTCAAAGCCCTTGAGAACGAGATTGACGGGAAGGTGGTACCGTGGAACGGCTCAAGACACTGATAGGGCCCAGGAAGAACAGGGTGGACTTCATAACCGGGCTGGTAACCCTTCTGCTGTCTGACAGGGAGCTCTATTCTGATGAGGTCCTGTTCAGGGATGCTGTTGAGGAGATATATCAGACGCTTCGGTCGGAGGTTCTGGACCGGAAGAGGAGGGAGCTCGCCGACGCTTACGAGACGGCGGTTCTCCTCCGGGCGGCGATCTCTGGAAAGTCTCTGAATCCTGAAAGGCTCCTCGTTGAGATAGGACGAAAGCTCAGCGAGGCGAGGTGAATGCTCTTCACGTTTGAGGTTCGTACGGAGGGGAAGTTCCAGGTGGTCGACGTAACCCGATCCGTTCAGGAGGCGGTGTGGAAGAGTGATGTGGCCCATGGGATAGCCGTGGTTCTCACTCCCCACACAACGACGGGTTTAATGATAAACGAATACGAGCCGGGGTTGGTTGGGGACATAGAAGCCAAGATGGAAGAACTGGTCCCGATGGGGGCCGGTTACGCCCATGATCGCATCGACTCAAACGCCCACTCCCACATAAGGGCGACCCTCTTCCTCAACCCCGAGGTTGTTATCCCCGTGGATCAGGGCGAGCTTCAGCTTGGAACCTGGCAGAGGGTACTCCTAGTCGAGCTGGACGGGCCGAGGAGGAGAAGAGTGCAGGTTATGGTCTGTCCATGCCCGGCGTACCCCGAGGAGGGGCGATAGCTGGACCGTCAACGGGCCCGGCTCACCGTGCGTACTGTGCGTACTGTGCCAGCTTCTCGATGAGTTCGTTCAGTCCCTCCCCGGTCACTAGGGAAAGGGCCAGCGCGTCCTCCCCCAGCCGCTTCTTTATCTTTTCCCTCAGTTCCTCCACCCTTCCTTCGGGAACCAGGTCAACCTTGTTGATGGCCACTATTATCGGCTTCCCGTACCGGAACTTGAGCATGTGGTGGAGCCGCTCCATTCCCCTGTGGAGGCCTACGGTGGCGTCCACCATGTGTACGATCACATCGGATGAGGTTATCTCTTTCAGGATCTTTTTGAACCTCTCCTCGCTCAGTACCTTTCCCCTCAGTTCCCTTCGGGGATCGAAGAGGCCCGCCGTGTCCACAAGGACGAACTCATCGGCGCCCCCCATGGGATTTTTCATGCTCTTTGGGATCTTCAGCTTTCCAAAACGCCTCCTTATCGTCCCTTTGGTCGTTCCGGGAAGGCTCTCGACTTCACTGACCCTCCCGCCGATCAGTGCGTTCATGAGGGTTGATTTACCCACGTTCTCAGCCCCTATGATGGCAATTTTTATCACACGATCACCCCCAAAGCGTAAGCTTTATCACACCATGCCCCAATCTGGATGCAGAGATATAAAGGTGATTGGGATGCCGAGACGGATTAAACTGGGTCATCACTACTATTATCTGGTTTCCGTTGATGAACTTATCTCCGGCGGTTACAGGGGAAAAAACGTTGCAGTCGAAGGTACCGTGGGAGACAAACCCCTGGTGGAGTTTCTCCCGATGGAACTGCCCAGCTACCGGGCGACTTTCAACATGGATGGAATACGGGTGGAGTTTGCGGGTAGCCCCTGTATAAAGGTTGGTGACCGGGTGAGGGTCTACGGTCGTTTTCTGGGTGACTGCATAATGGCCAGTGCCATAGAGACAGAGGGAGCCATGTTTGTGACGGAGGAGTGACCTTATGGGCCTCCTTGAACTTTTTCTCGAAGCTGGCAACCTTAAAAAGCTTAAGAGGACCGGCTGGCTCCTCCGCGGTGTTCCCACCCCTGAAAGCATAGCCGACCATTCCTTCAGAACTGCCCTCATAACCCTTTTCCTTGCGGATGAACTCAGGGACGGGGGTGTGGAGATAGACGTGGAGCGGGCCCTCAGGATGGCCTTACTCCACGATCTCGGCGAGGCGAGGATCACGGATGTCCCCCTTCCGGCCCAGCGGTACTTCGATAAGGTCGAGGGGGAGAGGGGGGCGCTCAAAGAGCTGTTCGGCAAGATCGAGAGGGCCGGGGAGTACACGGCCCTCTTTGAGGAGTATGAGGGAGGGAGTACACTGGAGGGGAAGCTCGTTAGGTTCGCCGATAAGCTCGAGATGCTGCTTCAGGCCTATGAATATGAGAGAACCGGTTTTAGGGACCTGGACGAGTTCTGGAAAGTGGTTGAAGACCTCCGGGCAAGCGGCTTCTACCCGTACTTCGGGGATCTCGTCGAGGGGCTCGTTGAGAGAAGGAAGGAGTTGCATCGTGATTGGGCCGACCGCGATGCAGCAACCTCTAACCTCCGGAAGGGTTGAAGTCCCCCAAGTCCCAGACGAGCCAGCCTCCTCCCCTTAGCGTTCCCTTATTTTTGGCAATCTCCTCAAACGCAGAGCCGAGGCAGCGGTTGAAGTCCCGCTCCAAATCTCCAATGACCCCGTCCTGGAATCCGCTCTCAATCTCCTCGGAGTACGGGGTGACAAACCTG
>JAMONK010000256.1 GCA_027065835.1 Thermococcus sp.
CTCCAGGAAGCCCCTCCCGTCCAGGGAAAACACTATCCCGTCGATCTTCTCCCCAAAGATGACCGCTATCCACAACTCCACGCCTGAGATCCTGAACCTTCTAACGTCGAGCATTCCCCTCCCCCCGAAAACGCGTTGGGGACCCTCTCCGATTACATGACTGTTTCTGGAGGACCGCCCCCATACGGGAAAGTCTTTAAGCTGGAGGCTTAAATCACTTTCCGGTGGGCTCATGAAGAGGGACCGTTTGGCGTGGGTCTTTTATCTTCCGAGTACGGGGGTGTTCCTGTACTTCCTGCTGGCAGTGATAATGCTGGTGTCCTCTTCGGAGGGCGCGGTCATCCTGGGGAATCGGGTACCTGCACAGGAGCTTCTGGTTATTGAGCTTCCCCCGCTGGCCTTTGGGTTCCTTTCCCTGGCGTTTGTGGTGAGGAGGGCGAGGTTCTTCGCAATGTTCTCACTGGGTGCGTCCCTTATGATGTTCGCGTCCCAGCGGCCGGATATCCCTTTGTTTCAGTACGTGGCTCTCCTGCCTTTCTTTGGAGCCGGTGCCATCAGCCCTGTGGAGAACCAGCCGTTGAGCCTCAATGAGCGGGTGGTCAACACGTTCATAGCCGCCGCCTCAGTTTTGACGTTCGTGCACTTCAGGACTTCCATAACGGGGACCCTTGGGGCCGCCTACTGGGTGCCCATACTGCTGTGTGCGCTCGGTGTTCTCCTTCTGATAGCGAAGAACAGGGTTCTCAGCGCGGCCGGTCTCCCACCTATTGCGGGGTTCTTCGGGGTTCTGCTTTACGTGCTTTATCCCGCTTACGTTTACCCCCTCGTGGCATCCCTGTTACTGGCTTTTTATACGTTTGTTCCGTTAAAAAAGCTCGTGGGGTGAGGATATGAGGATTTATGTGCTCGGTGCGGGTTCAATTGGCTCCCTTCTCGGGGCCCTCTTGACCAGGGCGGGTCATGAGGTCACCTTAATCGGAAGAGAGGATCAGGTGAGGGCGATTGAGGAGAGGGGCCTTAGGGTGGTGGGACTTGAGGAGTTCACCGTCTATCCCAGTGCGGAGCTCCGCGTTCCAAGCGAGCCCCCTGATCTCATAATACTTGCTACGAAGTCGTACTCTACAAAAGAAGCCCTCAACTGTGCATCTGGCAGTATTGGGCCGGAAACATGGGTTCTCAGCATACAGAACGGTCTGGGCAACGAAGACCTGGCGCTGAAGTTTACGCAGAACGTCCTCGGCGGCGTCACGACCAACGGGGCGATGCTGGTTGACTGGGGGGTTGTAAGGTGGACTGGGAAGGGGATAACTATCGTTGGGCGGTATCCAACGGGAGCTCACCCCTTTGTCGGTGAGGTTGTCGAGGCGTTCAGGGAGGCGGGTCTTGAGGTGGAGGCAACGGAAAACGCCGTGGGGTGGAAGTGGGTCAAGGCGATAGTGAACTCCGTCATAAATCCACTGGGTTCCATCCTTGAGGTCAAGAACGGTGCCCTGCTTGAGGACCCTTGGCTTGAGGGCATCTCCGTTGAGGTCGCCCGCGAGGGCTGTACGGTCGCCCAGCAACTGGGGGTGGAGTTTGAGGTGCATCCCCTGGAACTCCTGTGGGACACCCTGAGGAGGACGCGGGACAACTACAACTCCATGCTCCAGGATCTCCGGAGGGGCAGACCGACCGAGATAGACTACATAAACGGCAAGATAGTGGAGTACGCTAAGAGTCTGGGTCTGGAGGCGCCCAGAAACGAACTCCTGTGGGCTCTCGTAAAGGCCAGGGAGAAAAAATAAATAAAGCCCTCTGAGTATCTAAACTGGGGGATGGTCATGGGGATATTCGGCGGAAAGGAGAGCGATGTTTTCAAAGCCATCGATGATCACCTTCGGGTTGTGGAAGAGTCGCTGGTCGCGTTTAAAGCCCTGATGAACGCGTACCTCTCCGGTGACCTTGAAAACGCTAAGGCCTTTGAAAGGGAGGTCGGGGCGCTTGAGAGTAAGGCCGATGGGCTCAGAAGGAGCATAGAGACGATGCTCTACGAGGGGGCGTTTCTCCCGGCCAACAGGGGGGACTACGTGCGCCTGTCCGAGCTGGTGGATCAGGTGGCGGACGCTGCTGAAAGCGCCGCCCACACACTGATACTCGCCAAACCAAAGGTTTCCGATGAGTTGAAGGGGGAGATCCTCCGTCTCGTGAACTCCACGGTGGAGACGTACCGGTTGCTGATGGAAGCCGTGAACGCACTCAACATCGACGTCGACAAGGCACTTGAGCTTTCTAAGGCGGTGGAGGATGCTGAAGAAGCCGCTGATGCGGTTGAGTATGATGTTAAGGGTAAACTTTTTGAGAGTGAGACGGTTACGACCTATGCAAAGGTGATCTGGAACCAGGTGCTCACCAAGATAGGTGACATAGCCGACAGGGCGGAGGACGCCTCCGACCAGGTCATGCTCATGGCAATAAAAAGAAGGGGATGAGGTGATGGAGATGGTGAAGGTTCTTGTTGCGGCGCCTCTGCATGAGAAGGCGATAGAGGTTTTGAAGAACGCCGGGTTTGAGGTTCTCTACGAGGAGTATCCTGACGAGGGGAGGCTCATCGAGCTCGCTGGGGACGTTGACGCCATCGTCGTCAGGAGCAAGCCCAAGGTGACCAGGAAGGTCATCGAAAATGCGCCGAAGCTCAAGGTCATCGGAAGGGCCGGCGTTGGGCTGGACAACATAGACCTGGAAGCGGCTAAGGAGCGCGGAATTAAGGTCGTTAACAGCCCGGGAGCTAGCTCAAGGAGCGTCGCGGAGCTTGTCCTAGCTATGATGTTCAACGTTGCCAGAAAGGTCGCCTTCGCCGACAGGAAGATGAGGGAAGGTGTTTGGGCCAAGAAGCAGTGCCTTGGAATCGAGCTTGATGGCAAGACCCTTGGGATAGTCGGCTTCGGAAGGATAGGCTACCAGATAGCCAAGATAGCCAGGGCCCTCGGCATGAACGTCCTCCTCTACGACCCGTATCCGAACGAGGAGAGGGCTAAGGAGGTTGGAGGAAAGTTCGTCGACCTCGAGACCCTCCTGAAGGAGAGCGACGTCGTCACGCTCCACGTTCCACTCATCGACGCCACCTACCACCTGATCAACGAGGAGAGGCTCAAACTCATGAAGCCGACGGCGATACTCATCAACGCGGCGAGGGGTGCGGTCGTCGATAACAACGCCATCGTTAAGGCCCTCCGGGAGGGCTGGATCGCTGGTGCCGGTCTGGACGTCTTCGAGGAGGAGCCGCTCCCGGCCGACCACCCGCTCACCAAGCTCGACAACGTTGTTCTGACCCCGCACATCGGCGCCTCTACCGTCGAGGCCCAGATGCGCGCTGGAGTCCAGGTCGCCGAGCAGATAGTCGAGATTCTGAAGGGCTGATGCCCTTCTTTTCTTTAGTTCATCTTAGGTTCTTCGCAAACATTTACCAGTATACTGGTAAAGTTCGCTGGAAAAGTTTACCAGTATGATGGTACAATTTTGATAGAAAGTTTACCACTATAATGGTAAACTTTATAGGAAGTTCGTGTCAGTTTAGCCCATGAACGTTGAAGAACTCAAGAGGGTTTTGGCCGACCAGTGGGAGACCCTGAGCGAGAAGCTCGAAAGGGAGAACATCGTCGAGCGGGAGCTGAGGGGAAAGATTCTGGAAAACTTCAGCCCAACGGCCCACATAATAACCGGGCCGAGGCGTTCCGGAAAATCCGTTCTCTCGGCGACCCTCCCTGGAAAGGTACTCTACATCAACTTTGAAGACCCCGCGATGGCGGGCTTTTCGATTGGGGACTACAAAAAACTCGTTCAGGCAGGCTACGAGCTTTTTGGAGACTTCGATTACATAGTCCTCGATGAGGTTCAGGAGGTCGCGGGCTGGGAGAGAATGGTCTCAGCTTTAAGGGAGAGCTATCCTACAGTCGTTACCGGAAGCAACGCCCGCCTGCTTTCGAGGGAGTTTTCTACTTATTTGACCGGGAGGTATCTGAACTACACCCTTCTGCCGTTTTCGTTCAGGGAGTTTTTAACGTACCGGAAAATTGAGCCGGATGTTAGGACGACAAAGGACGAGGCTCTGATAAAGAGGGCCCTAACGGAGTACATCGAGCGCGGCGGCTTTCCGGAGGCCCTGCGCTTCGACAGGGAGTACCTCATAAATCTCTACAACGATATCATCACGAGGGACGTCATAGTTCGCCACGGCCTCAGAAACGTCCGTGAGCTGAAGGAGGTCGCCTTCTACCTCTTCTCGAACTTCGCCGGACGATTTACATACAGCAAGACAAAGAACGTCCTCGGAATCGGCAACGTCGAGACTGTAAAGAAGTACGTCGAGTACCTCGAATCTGCCTATCTGATTTTTGAGCTTCCTAAGTTCTCCTTCAAGCCCAAAGAAGTTGTGAGGGGGGATAAGAAGGTCTACGCAGTTGACACTGGAATGCTCAACGCTGTGCTGCCAAAGGTTTCGGAAAACATCGGCAGACTCATGGAGAACGCAGTTTTCATTGAACTCCTACGGTTCAAATATTACAAGAGACCAAGTGTTGAACTCTACCATTATCGGGACACCAAAGGCGAGGTGGACTTTGTTGTGAGGGATAAAGGAGAGACCGAACTTATACAGGTTACGTATGCCTCAAGTGAGGATGAAGTAGCTTCAAGGGAGGTGGAGAACCTTTTCAGGGTTATGAAACTGTTTGGTATGAAGAGGGGGACGCTGGTGACGTGGGACTACTCGGGGGAAATAAGGCGAGACAACCTAACGGTTAAGGCCGTCCCGCTGTGGAGATGGCTTTTAAATTCCCACGTCAAACTTTTTAATCAAAACCCCAACCTTTAGACAGGTGAGTGCCGATTGCTTGTCGATGCCATCGTCGAGGCCATCCGCTTGGCCGTCACCAAGATTCCCGAGGATACCTTCTCGGCCATCAGGAAGGCCTACGGGTTTGAGGAGAG
>JAMONK010000257.1 GCA_027065835.1 Thermococcus sp.
GAACTCTACGCGAGGAAGATCGGTCTTAGGTATTATCCGCCGGCCGAAGGCTACAAGAAGACGGCCGACCTGTACATCCTCGACGAGGCGGCCGGCATTCACGTGCCGATACTCCACAAGTACCTCGCCAAGCCCCGCGTCGTTTACTCCTCCACGGTACACGGCTACGAAGGTGCCGGAAGGGGTTTCTCGGTCAAGTTCCTGAAGAAGGCGCGGGAGAAAAGGGAGTTTAAGGAGCTTCACATGGACGAACCGATCCGCTACGCCCAACACGACCCGATTGAGCGGTGGCTCTTCGACGTTCTCCTTCTCGACGCCGAGCCGGTGGAGCTCACGGAGGAGGACTTCGAGCTGATTAAGGGGAAGGAGGTCTACTTCGAAGAGCCCGACCTCGACGACTGGTTCAAGAACGACAGGGAGGATCTGAGGAACTTCGTCGGCATCTACATCCTCGCCCACTACCGCAACAGGCCGAGCGACGTTGCCCTGCTCGCGGACGCCCCCCACCACGAGGCGAGGGTTTTGAGGCTCAAGAACGGCAAGATAGTAACGGCGGTCCAGATAGCGAAGGAAGGAGGCATCCCGAAAAAGGTCATCGAGAAGATGGCGAAGGGCTACAAGCCGCGCGGCAACATAATCCCGGATATGATGGTCAAGCACCACATGGCGAAGGAGTTCGCGAGGCTGAAGGGCTACCGCATAGTGAGAATAGCGACCCATCCGGACGCGATGGACATGGGGCTTGGCAGCAAGGCGCTGGAGCTCCTCGAAAAGGAGGCGCGTGAGAAGGGCCTCGACTGGATAGGTTCCGGCTTCGGTGCTAGTGAGGAACTGGCACGCTTCTGGGTGAAGAACGGCTTCGCGGTGGTACACCTCAGTCCCGCCAGAAACCCGGTCAGTGGCGAGTTCACCGCGATAGTCCTCAAGCCAATAAGCGAGAGGGCGAAGAGGCTCATCAAAGGGGCCAACGATGAGTTCAGGGTCAGGCTTACGGAATGGCTTGGAGATACGCACAGGGAGCTTGAGCCTGAGATAGCGCGCTGGCTCTTTGAGACGCCGTTCGGTGAGGCCGTTGATTACAGGGTCTACCTAACAGAAGTTCAGAAGAAGCGGCTGGATGCCTTCACCGGTAAGGTTCTGACCTACGATACCGTTCTCGATGCAGTGAAGCCAATCGTAAAACTCTACTTCCTTGACGGCTGGATGAAGCCGTATCTGGATGAGAGACAGATAAAGCTCCTGATTTACAGGGTCCTCCAGTCCCACAGCTGGGAGGAAACCGCGAAACTCATAGACAGGACTGAGACGTTCACGATGATAGAGGTGCGGGACATCATCAGGGGGCTCTGGTACTACTACAAACGGGTGATGAAATGAGGATTTAACCGATCCCGGCTAACTTTTTATACCCCAACGTCATATCGGGCATTAGCGAGTATTGATTTATTATAACATCGGTGACAGCTATGGCAGGTGGAAGCTGGGAAAAGATAGTTTCGATAACCAAGGGTGGCATGAAGAGCATAGGAATGATGAAAAAACGTATAGGCCGTGGAAAAAAGATAGCACTGCTCATAGATGGGCCCAATATCCTCAGGAAGGAGTTCGGAATAAAGCTGGAGGACATAGTCGAGGCCCTCGAGGGAATAGGGGACATCAGAGTGGCTAAGGTTGTCCTCAACCAGTACGCCCCCCAGGGACTCATAGAGGCGGTGTCCAACCAGGGCTTTGATGTTGCCGTTGTCTCCGGGGAGACGGGGGTAAAACTGGCCGTGGAAGCAATGCGGGAGATTTACAATCCACACATAGACGTCATCGCACTGGCGACCCGCAACGCGGAGTTCCTCCCCGTTATACTGAAGGCCAAGGAGAAGGGAAAGGAAACGGTGGTCATAGGGATAGAACCCGGGTTCTCGGTGGCCCTTAGGCATGCCGCCGATTACACCATAACCCTGGGGCAGGAAGGTGAGGGACAATGAAAGAGACGCTCTTTAAGGTCCTCAGAAGGGGGGAGAAGGAGAGCAAGCCCCCGGAGGAGAAACCCCCCAAGCCCAAGGTCAGGAAAGGCATAGGCCTGATAATCGATGGGCCCAACATCCTCAGGAAGGAGTTCGGGATAAAGCTGGAGGACATCATGGAAGCCCTTGAGAACGTGGGAAAGGTCCGCATAGCCAAGGTTGTCCTCAACCAGTACGCCCCCCAGGGACTCATAGAGGCTGTGGTAAACCAGGGGCTTGAACCGATAATCGTTGCAGGGGATACCGACGTCCGGGTGGCGATCGAGGCCATGGAGATGATCTACAGCTCCGATGTCGGAGTCATCGCACTGGCGACCCGTGACGCGGACTTCCTGCCGATAATAAACGAGGCGAAGAGCCAGGGAAAGGAGACCATCGTAATCGGGGCGGATCCAGGGTTCTCAGTGGCCCTCCAGAACGCGGCCGACTACGTTATAAAAATGACGAGCCGCGGAGGCCCTGAGAGGGGCCCAAATGATTTTTAAGTTTCTTCCCTAGATTCTTTGGTGGGGCGTTTGATAGTTGAAATCGCTCTGTTCGTATTTGGTTTCGTCCTTCTAATCTGGGGTAGCGATATCTTCGTTGATGCCGCATCCCGTGTTGCGAAGGGCTTCGGTGTCAGCGAGTTCCTAATCGCCCTTGTCCTTGCGAGTATCGCCACGACCCTTCCAGAGGTGACGGTCTCCGCGATAGCGGCGTTTCACAGAAACAGCGGCATAGCCCTTGGAAACGCGGTGGGCAGTGCCCTCGCCAATATATCCCTCATCCTCGGCGTCTCCTCCATCATTCGCCCCCTGGAGGTAGACACCGATGCATGGAAGAACGCCCTGTTTATGCTGGGAGTAACCCTTTACTCTGCCCTCCTCATGTATGATGGTACGATAAGCCGTCTCGACGGCCTCACACTCATACTCATCTACCTCGGTTTTCTGTACTTCCTCCACGCCAAGCACGTGCGGCTGGGGTACGGTGAGGTGGAGGGAGGAAACCCCCGCAGGGACCTTCTGATAATGCTCGGCAGCGGGCTGGCGGTTGTTTTGGGGGCCAGGGTGGTCGTCACCACAGCAGTGGGGCTTGCGAGGGCGCTGGGCATCCCTGAAGTTGTCATAGGGCTAACCCTCGTTTCTGTGGGTACGTCCATGCCGGAACTTGCCAATTCCCTGACCGCCACACTGAAGAACCTCCCCAACATAAGCGTTGGAAACATAGTCGGGGCAAACATCCTGGATATCTTGATGGTGATCGGGATAGCGGCCTTGATACACCCAATACGGGTTGCCCCGGGCATCTTCTCGTTCACCCTCCCACTGACGCTCCTCGTCATGGCCCTGCTGACCGGGGTTCTTCGGTTAAGAAGTAGAATCGGTAGGATGACCGGCGCGGTCTTCCTCGCGGTGTACTCGTACTTCCTCTACGTTCAGTTCGGAGGCTGAGCCCGTACCGCCCGTTCTTGGATTTCTCCTGCCCGGGGGTTGAACCGCGGTTCCCATATTCGGGAAGCAAACCTTTATTTACCCTTTTATCACCCTTTCTTTGAAAACAATAACCGAGTATTAAAATCCGGAGGTGGAGCTGATGAGAAAACTCGCCGTACTGGCGATCCTGGCGTTGCTGATTGGGATGGTTGGCTCGGTTAGTCCCGTTAAGGGTTCGGAAAGCAAAGAGCTCACGATCTACACCTACGACAGCTTCGTGAGCTACGGTCTGGCAAACGCCACCATACCGGAGTTTGAAAAGGCTTACGGGGTTAAGGTCAATGTGATAACCGCGGGAGACGCCGGGGAGGTCCTGAACAAGCTGATCCTTGAAAAGGGCAACCCCCAGGCCGACGTCGTCATCGGGATAGACAACAGCCTCGCGGCCAAGGCCATCGATGCAGGCGTTCTTGAGGTTTACAGACCCCCCAACATCAACGTCGTTCCGAAGGAGCTGATAGACGCGCTTGACCCCACCTACCACCTGGTTCCCTACGACTACGGCGCCATCGCCATCGTCTACAAGAAGAACCAGGTGCAGAATCCCCCGAAGACTTTTGAGGACCTCCTAAACCCAAGATGGAAGAAGAGCCTTATCCTGGAGGATCCCAGAACGAGCTCTACTGGAATGGCATTTCTCCTGTGGACAATCGCGGCCTACGGAGACCCCGGCTGGCTCTACTACTGGGAGAAGCTCAAACCCCAGATATACCAGATAACCAAAGGCTGGGACGCTGGATGGGAGATGTGGGATAAGGGTGAGGCCCCCCTGTTCCTTAGCTACGCAACAGACCCTGCCTACGACGCCTACTACTACACCAACGGTACGGAGCCCAACATCGGTGCGATCCTCCTCAACAACACCGCCTACATTCAGGTTGAGGGCGTTGGTATAGTCAAGGGCTGCAAGCACCCGGACCTCGCCAAGAAGTTCGTGGAATTCGTTCTGAGTAAGGAGTTCCAGAAGGAGGTGCCCCTTCACAACTGGATGTTCCCGGCGAGTAAGGAAGTCGGGCTTCCCGAGGTCTACAAGTACGCCGCGAAGCCCGGGAAGATCCTCGATCCAAAGCCCGGGGATATAAAGGCCAACTACAACAGGTGGCTGCAGGAATGGACGGAACTCATGGTCGAAGGTAAGAGTCCGAAGGAGATAATAAAAGAGCACGAGACCAAGACCAGCTCTGGGAAAGGTGTATGCGGTCCGGCCGCGATAGTCGCCCTCGCGGTAATTCCGCTCCTCCTCAGGAGGAGGCGGTGAGGTCTCTCCTTTTCTTTTCCCCACCGCAACTTTTATAAGAGCGCCCCGGCACCTTAGGAGCGAGGGCCCGTAGCCTAGCAGGATAGGGCGCCGGCCTTCTAAGCCGGAGGTCGCGGGTTCGAATCCCGCCGGGCCCGCCACTCAGCCCTTTGCTTCGCAAAGCGCTGGCGGAATAATTCAACTGTTTTTTTAGGCTTGTAATGAACGGCA
>JAMONK010000258.1 GCA_027065835.1 Thermococcus sp.
TCGTGGATGACCACGAGACCCAGCGAACGAATGTTCGCGCGGGGCCCGCGGGTAAACGGGGGACCAGTGAGCGTAAGCTCACGCAGTCGCGCGGGTGACGAATCGAGGGGCCTAAGTTCTGGGCCCCAGTTCCCCCCATTATTTGGAGTCTTATCGGATATTAAAGCACCGTCGTCTAAACAAAGGTCAGGAAGGGTTCAGGCAACCCACTCAACCTCAAAGTCCACTGCCTTGAGCTTTCTGGCGGTGTCCCAAGCCATCATCTTTGCCCTCTCAAGGCTGTTTGTAACCACTATCTGCTCCTTCGGGATGGAGTCCTTCATGTAGTAAACTATCCTTGCCAGCATGCCGCTCACCTCATGTATCACTATGAGTGAAAGACATTGGGACCACTTTAAAAGCTTTGCTGTATATACAAAGACTTCAAAGTACATAAACGTGCATGAAAAGAGGGCACCGTCAAGCACAGAGAGTTCAAAGAACAGAGAAGTACATAGAAAGCCCGCAACAGAGAGCATTTGAGAGTGCTCATTCAAGTTTTTCGAGCTCAAATACCATGGCATTTTTGGATTTTAGTTCTTCAAACGCCTTTTTCCTGGCCGTTTCTATGCTCTCCGCGTCGAAGACTATCCTCTCCCCGTGGTGAGTTCCGCCGTGGAGGGTGAGTTCCCATTTCATCGTATCACCGGCAGAACTTCGTCACATCTCCAAGCTTTATAAGTCTAACGGGGGAGTTTTAATCATGAGGTTGATAATCCGACAAGATGATTTAAAGGCGATTATCAAAATGGCAGAAAGGAGCGCCGTTGAGGTATGCGGCTTCCTCTTCGGAAGGCGGGAGGATGGAAACTTCATGGTCGAGGAGGTTCGCCTCGTTCCCAACAGGCTGAACTCTCCAACCGCTTTTGAGATGGAGCCGGTCGAGATGGTGAATGCCATCGATGAGGTCGAGGAGAGGGGACTTGAGGTAGTCGGGATATTCCACTCCCACCTGAAGTGCCCACCCGTTCCGAGCGGGAGGGATTTAAAGGGCATGAGGCTCTGGCCGGTCGTCTGGCTGATAGTTGACGAGAAGGGAAACTACGGGGCATTTGTGCTGGAAGGGGACAAAATTCGGGAGGTAGGGGTTGAGGTCGTCTGAATTCAATCGTCCCTGATCACTATCTCTATCCTCTTTCCCCCGCGGTAGCCCTTCATGCTCGACAGCATGCCCTTTATCGTCTTCTCAACCAGCTCCTGCACCCAGTCCTTCATGGGCAGAACCTGTCCGTCTATCCTTACGGTGACTTTCGGTTTTGAGCTGAGGACGACGCAGTCCCTGAGCGTTTTCTCGCCGCTCACGATCATCCTCGCCATGTCAGCGCACTTGAATCCACACATGCCGCAGTCTATGTTGGGCAGCATGAAGGCGCGCTTCTCAACGAGGTCGGCGAGCCTCTCCGGCTCCTTGGTTGCGTCAATGACCGGCAATCCATCTATCTCCTCGATGCCGGTTGAGGCTATGACCCCGCTCACGGCTACGGCAAGGCCGTCGTTGAGCTCCCTCACTTCATCCTCGGCCCTCGCACATACAACCTTGGGAACGTGTTTAATTGATTTGAACCCTTCAAGAAGGAGGAAGTCAGCGTTTACCATGGAGAAGAGGGCGTTGATGTCCTTGGCTTTGAACAGAAACGCATCAGTATCGCCCGCCCTGACCAGGACCGCATCGGCCACCCTGGAAAAGCGCCAGGTGTCGCTCCCTTCCCGGTCAAAATCGGCGTGCATGCTCTTCGCTATGGCAACGCGATAGCCTCTCTCCTTCAGCACGCGGGCAACTGCTTCAACGGCGGTCGTTTTTCCGCTCTTCTTGAATCCGACGAGAGCCACAGCGCGCATGATTCCACCTCAGAGAAGCATTATCCAGTTCAGATCGTCGATTTTAACTAGAAGTCCCCTCGCCTTGTTGCCGGCAATGTCCTTGACGTCGGTCAGGAAGATAACCTCCTCATCGAAGTCGTTGAGTACCCCGGTGAACGAGTGCTCGTTGCTCACGGACAGGGCAACCCTCTTTCCCTTCCACGCCTCCAGGGTCTTGTCCAGAAGGTACTGTTTCTCAGCCATCGCCCCCACCTCAGAAAGCAAAAACCTATAAGGCTTTTTAGCCTTTCCCCCTCGGTGATAAGATGAGGTTCGTAGTGAAGAGTGAATCACTCAGGAAAGCGTTCCTTCAGGACCTGAGGGCCGAGGGCATAAAGTTCGAGGTAAGCGAGAGGCTCGGATACGAGAGCTTCGTTGGCTACATGCTTGAGGGCACCGTGAGCGAGATACAGTCAAGGATAGAGACGTTCGACGCAGGGGATAAAGAGGCGATAATGGAGGGGTTCGTATCCTTCAAGGAGAGCCTCAACCACCTTCTGGAGCACCTTAAGGTCGGAGAAAAGTTCGAGAGCCTCCTTCAGGAGGGGCCCTGGGTGGCCGAGCTCCTCGACCAGTTAGCCGGCAATGGGGCAATTGAATACGAGGGGGACACGATAAAACTGAAGGAGGGGGTTGAGATCGATAAACTTCGCTTCCAGTTCAAGTTCCCCTTCAACCTGGTCCACAATCCCGAGGGCGCGGAGAAGCTTGCGAGGCAGTTCGCTCTTACAGACCTAACTATGGAGTACGAGTTTGAGATACTGGAGCTGGACATGAAAAAGATAAACACCCTCGGCAAGATAGCGAGCAGATACTTCCCGGAGGACTACCTTTTGAGGGCGTATTTTGGCCTTGTAGGGCGCGCTATCCTGGCAAGCGAGATTCTGAAGAGCCTGAACGACAAGGTCCCCACGGAGGATCTCCTCTGGGCGTTCGTCAGGGCCTCACCGATAGCCATCCCCACGGAGAAAGGGACGCTGGTGGTCAACTTCACAAAGGATGCGGTGGAGGAAACCCTGAAGCTCCTCAAAAAGCTAGGCTACGTGGACGTAAAGGCCGGAAAGGTCAAGAAGCTCAGGGACCTGGTGTGAGGTACCCAATCCTCGCCCTTCCGTTCTTTTCTAGCCATTCCAGCAGTTCCCTCGCAAACTCAAACTTCTTCCTCTTGGTCTCCCAGACGGGGGAGTGTTCATTCAGGCGTGGCTTGCTCCACCTGCCCACAACCGAACCGAAGTCAAACCCAACCAGAACGATTTCTCTCGCCCCCAGCTCCTCGGCCAGAAAAGCCGCCCTATCACCGTCGGTAAAGCCTCCGAAGTTGTAAACTATGTCCAGTGGCTCCGTCTGGCAGGTTCCGAGGATCCTCGAAAGCATCGGTACGTAAACGGCCATCTTCTCCACGTTGTCCCCATGGGCGTGGACGGCCATAAATGCCCCCCTGTCGTTGGCCAGCTTTAAGTCCGGAATCCTGCCGTCGAGGTCGGTGACTATTATGTCCGGAAGAAGGCCGGCATCAAGGAGTGCAGAGGTTGCCCCATCGGCCGCTATCAGCGTCCCATCGGAGAAGTCGTGCTCCTTCAGTGCCCTCTCCAGACTCGGACCGCAGCCGAAAACGTAGGCCCTCTTTTCCACGACCGCGGCCAGCTCGTCCCGCAGGATGTAGTTGTCTCCCTCAAGTAGTAGCCCCCTCAACAGCTCGGCTGCCCTGCGGTCTTCCTCAACGGAGTAGCCCATCTCACGGACGATCCTCAGATAGAACGGCTTCCACTCCTCCCACTTCATGAAGTTGGGTAGTGGCCGGGTGTTATCAATTTTTCGGGGTACCCCCAATAGTATGGGCCATCTGACGAGACCTTCATAATAGTACATTAAAGTACTGTACAGATGACAACAAAAGACTTAAATGCATCCTTGACCTTAAATATACACTGGTGAACGCTATGCGTAAGGCATACATTTCCCTGTTGATTGTCGGTATTTTTGTTCTTTCCGTAGTTGCCAGCGGCTGTATAAGCGGAACTTCGCAAAGTAGCACTCCATCTTCGTCCGGGAGCTCCCCTACTGGAACAACAACCCAGGGAACGGTTGCAGAGCAACTGATAATAGGGGTTACAGACAAGGTGACAGACCTCGACCCCTCCAACGCCTACGACTTCTATACCTGGGAGGTCCTCAACAACGTTATGGAGGGCCTCGTCAAGTACGAGCCAGGAACCCTGAAGATAGTGCCCGGCCTTGCGGAGAGCTGGGACGTTAACGACAACTCCACAGTGTGGACCTTCCATCTCAGGAAAGGGCTTAAATTCGACGACGGCACTCCTTTCACGGCCAAGGATGTCGTTAGGAGCATAAACAGAGTAATGACCATAAAAGGCGACCCATCATGGCTCGTCACCAGCTTCGTGGATAGGGTTGAGGCAAAGGACAACTACACCGTCGTTTTCTACCTGAAGCACCCAACGGCCTACTTCCTGGCCCTGCTGACGACCCCACCCTACTTCCCCGTCAGCCCAAAGTACGACGCAAATAAGATCGACAGCGATGCGACCTACGGTGGAATAGGCCCGTACAGAATAACCAAGTGGGTGCGTGACCAGGAGCTCGTCCTAGAAGCCAACCCGTACTATTACGGCAGCCAGCCAAAGACCAAGAAGATAGTGATCAAGTTCTACAACGACGCCTCGACCATGAGGCTTGCGCTTCAGAACGGAGAGATCGACATCGCCTGGAGGACTTTGAGGCCAACGGACATTGAGAGCCTGAAAGGGAGTGGGAAGTACAACGTTATAGAGATTCCGGGGGCATTCATCAGGTACGTCTGCCTCAACACCAAGATCGATCCAACGAAGAACGTTAAGGTGAGGGGTGCCCTTGCGGCCGCGATCGACCGGGCCGAGATATCGAAGATAGTCTACCACAACACGGTCGAGCCGCTCTACAGCCTGATACCGAACGGTATGTGGAGCCACAAAGACGTCTTCAAGACGAAATA
>JAMONK010000259.1 GCA_027065835.1 Thermococcus sp.
AGAAAACACCGTCTTCGAACTTCCACGTTCCGTTGCGTATCATCTCGCCCGCGGTCTTCCTCAGGTCAATCTCAGCCATCGGTCGAGCCTAACGGGGTTCTCCCTTATATCCTTTAGGGTCGAGACGTAGAGCCTCTTACCGTCAATGGAGCGTTTGATTTGAACCTCCCCGCGTTCTTCGAGGAAGCGGAGGGCGTCCTTTATGTCCTCGGCGCGGACGTCGAAGTTCCGTTTGAGGAACTCCCAGTACGGCTCGCGGTTGGAATATCTGGCGGCTTCGCGCACAAGCTTCCAGGCTCGTTCAACCTTCTCATCGCCCCTGGCAACCTGGTAGAGCTTGGCGAGGGTCTTCAAACTCATGTTAAAAGATTGACGCCCAATATATAAATCACTTTTGGAGGAAGCGAAAGATTTAAACCTTGAAGTGGTATTATATACGGGCGGGAAAATGAGGAAGGGTGTAGTACTCGCAACGGTCTTTCTTTTGATGCTCTTCGTTCCACTCGCGAACGCTGGGGGGACCCATACCGTTTACGTGGCCAAGATAGATGGCATGATAACGGGCTACACGGTGGACCAGTTCTCTCGGTATATTTCCGCGGCGGAGAACGCCCACGCTGAGGCCCTGATAATCGAGCTCAATACCCCCGGCGGACTGGGCGACGCCATGATGAAGATCGTTTCAGAGATCCAGAACTCCACCGTTCCGGTTATCATCTATGTGGCACCGAGGGGAGCGATAGCGGCCTCCGCCGGAACGTACATTGCAATGGGTTCGCACATTATCGTCATGGCCCCCGGAACCAGCATAGGTGCCTGTGAGCCCATAATGGGCTACGCGGCCAACGGGAGCATAATTAAGGCTCCGGCGAAGATACGCAACTTCTACACCGCCTACATGCGCTCGCTTGCCCAGGAGAGCGGTAGAAACGAAACCGCCGCCGTGGAGTTCATAACGAAAGACCTGAGCCTTACGCCGGAGGAGGCACTCAAGGCCCACGTTGTGGAGGCTGTTGCCGGCGACGTCCCTGATCTTCTACGGAAGGTCAACGGCATGGAGACGAGGATCCCCGTTGCGGGGCGTGGAAACGTGACCCTCAACCTGGAGGGTGCCCGGGTCGTGTACTTGGGGCAGTCGTTTAAGGATACGTTGATAAACTACATAACGGACCCAACGGTGGCGTATCTTCTCCTCAACCTGGGGATTTTGGGCCTCGTTCTCGGTTTCCTAACCCCTGGATGGCACGTCCCTGAGACCGTTGGTGCAATACTGCTGGTCCTCGGCCTGATAGGTCTGGGGTACTTTGGTTACAGCAGTTCGGGACTTCTGCTGATAGTACTCGCGATGGTGTTTTTCATTGCCGAGGCACTTACGCCGACCTTTGGACTTTTCACCGTTGCGGGGGTGGTTACATTCATTATGGGTGGTATCCTACTCTTCGGTGGAGGGGGTGAGTACCTCGTGAGCGGCAACGTTTACGAGAACCTGAGGATAGTCATCGTGGCGCTGGCACTCTTGATCGGGCTATTTTTTGCCTTTGGTATGGCCGCGGTCGTTAGAGCACATCGGAAAAAGCCAGAAGCTGGAAGAGAGGAGCTTATCGGTAAGAGGGGCAGGGTCGTTCAGGATATAGCCCCCGAGGGCATGATAAGGGTCCATGGGGAACTGTGGCGGGCAGTCAGCAAGGACGGAAACCCGATAAAGGTCGGAGAAGACGTTGTCGTAGTTGAAATAAGAGGGTTGACCCTTATAGTTTCGAAGGAGGGAAAAGGAAATGGCCGCACTTAGCACTGTAGTGATAGGTATAGTGTTGTTTTTTGTTTTGATTGTTTTGGCAAGCGCCATAAAGATCGTGAAGGAGTACCAGAGGGCAGTTATCTTCAGACTCGGCAGGGTCGTCGGAGCGAGGGGGCCAGGGATATTTTTCATCATCCCGATATTTGAAAAAGCGGTAGTCATAGACCTCAGGACGCGCGTCCTCGACGTTCCGGTTCAGGAGACCATCACAAAGGACAACGTTCCCGTTAGGGTCAACGCGGTCGTTTACTTCCGCGTGCTCGACCCTGTGAAAGCCGTCACACAGGTGGCCAACTACATAATGGCCACCAGTCAGATAGCCCAGACAACACTGAGGAGCGTTATTGGCCAGGCGCACCTCGACGAGCTGCTCAGCGAGAGGGAAAAGCTCAACATGGAACTGCAGAAGATCATTGATGAGGCGACGGATCCGTGGGGCATAAAGGTCAGCACCGTTGAGATAAAGGATGTCGAGCTGCCGAGTGGAATGCAGAAGGCCATGGCGCGGCAGGCTGAGGCGGAGAGAGAAAGAAGGGCCAGGATCACACTTGCCGAAGCAGAGAGGCAGGCTGCGGAGAAGCTCAGGGATGCCGCCGAGATAGTCTCCCAGCACCCGATGGCCCTTCAGCTGAGGACCCTTCAGACCATAAGTGACGTGGCCGGTGACAAGAGCAACGTTATAGTGTTAACCCTTCCGATGGAGATGCTCAAGCTCTTCAGGAGCCTGGCGGATACCGCGGACGTTGCCAGGAAGAAACTGGAGAAAGAGGCAGAAACGGAGTAATGCACTTTTCTGTACCTTCCTTACATTTTTTGGTGAACGAACCGCAAAAGATAAAAGCATACCCTTCTTACCCATCACATGCAAAACCAGTGATTACTCCATGAACGTCTGATTTGATGAACCGCCAGAAGGCGGCGTACCCATCGCGGTGGAGGTGTTGACTTTGGAGGGTCGTTCGATTGTTTTTGCTTCAGGAAAAGGTGGAACTGGTAAAACAACGACCGTTGCAAATCTCGGTGTTGCGCTGGCTCAATTTGGCAAAGAGGTCATACTGATAGACGCGGATATAACCATGGCAAACCTGAGCCTCGTCCTCGGCATGGAGGACATACCCATAACACTCCATGATGTTCTCGCAAGGGAGGCGGACCTGAAGGACGCCGTCTATGAGGGTCCCGCTGGGGTTAAGGTCATACCTGGTGGCCTGAGCCTTGAGAAAATCAAGAAAGCAAAGCCAGAGCGTCTCAGGGAGGTCATAAGGGAGATAAGCCAGATGGCGGATTTCATTCTGATCGATGCACCCGCTGGCCTTGAGATGACATCTGTGACGGCTCTGTTGATCGGTAAAGAACTTATAATCGTTACGAACCCGGAGATCTCGGCCATAACAGACTCCCTTAAGACCAAGCTCATAGCCGAAAAGCTCGGAACCCTGCCCCTGGGTGCGATACTGAACAGGGTCACCAACGAGAAGACGGAGCTCACCCAGGAGGAGATCGAGGCGATACTGGAGGTTCCGGTTTTGGGAGTGGTGCCCGAGGATCCGGAGGTTAAGAGGGCGAGTGCGTACGGTGTTCCACTGGTCATCAAGAACCCCACCAGCCCCGCGGCGATATCCATAAAACAGCTGGCTGCGAAGCTGGCCGGTATCAAGTGGCAGCCACCGGAACCGGAGAGCCCGATAAAGAGGGTCTTCAAAGCTATCTTCGGGGGGAAGAGATGATGGCAGGGGGTCTAGTAATAGGGATTGTTATAATCCTGGTGGTGCTCAACATCCTGCTCCTGCTCCTGTACCTCTCGGCTAAGAGCAACCCGTACTACGTTGTTTACGACGAGGAAACCAAAAGCGCGCTCAAAAGGCGCGTGACAAACCTCAAAGAGGACCTTGAAAGTGAACTGGTGGACTTCGACGTGGAGGAGTGGGAGAAGACCCTTGAGGAATCGATAGACGAGGAAGTTAAGAACCTTTGATTTCCTCCCTTTTTGTTTGCTGTCTCTTCAAAACCGCTAAATTTTTAAAACCCCTTCTCAGAACCTCTTTTGGAGGTGGTCCCATGAGGGTCAGACTCGGCTATCCCGACAGGATAGTCGAGGTGACCGATGGACGGGTCTACCTCTTCAACGGAAGACTTCTGAGTGCCCCCATTGAGGAGGTCCTTAATCACTACACAAAGGGTGAGGGACTTCTGCATCCGGAGCTCAGGGAGGTTGTACCGGACGTTGTGCGGCTGCTGCTTAGGAGCGGAGATCTTGGAGGGGCTGCCCTGTCCCTAGCGTCAAACGTGCAAACGGCCAGCGGCTGATTTTGTTTTTACATCTCTCCGTTATCCATGCCCCCACTCTGCTCGATTTTTGTGGTGTACACATCAAAAACCTTTAAGTACCCTTTCTCCAAAAATAAGGAACTCGTGAGTACGCTGGAGGGATTGAGATGAAGGCTAAGGTTAGGCTGTTGGATCTACACAGCGGAAGGTATTCCGTGTTCATAAACGAAGAGGAGGCCAAGAAAGCGGGGCTTCACCCGGATGACCTGGTAAAGCTCGAAGCTGGAAAGAAGAGCGTGTATGGAAGCGTTGTTCTGAGTAGCCTGATAAACGTTGGTGAGATAGGGGTCAGCAGAGATATCCTTAAACTGCACAACTTCTCGGAGGGGGAGGTCGTATCGGTAATCCCAACCGGTACCCCGGAGAGTGTTAGGTACATAAAGAAGAAGATGCACGGGGAGAAGCTTAGGAAGGTTGAGATAGAGAGCATTATAAAGGATATCGTCGACAGGAAACTCCGGGATATCGAGATAAGCTCATTTGTGACGTCCCTTGAGATAAACGGCCTCGACATGGACGAGATTGCGGCTCTAACCATCGCAATGGCCGAGACTGGAGACATGCTCGACATAGACAGGAAGCCGATAATGGACGTCCACAGCATCGGTGGCGTTCCGGGCAACAAGACAAACATCCTCGTCGTGCCAATAGTGGCGGCCTCTGGTCTCACAATACCCAAGACCAGCTCAAGGGCAATAACCAGCGCCGCAGGAACCGCGGACGTCGTTGAGGTGTTCGCAGATGTGAGCTTTTCCCT
>JAMONK010000260.1 GCA_027065835.1 Thermococcus sp.
ATTATAGCCGCTATTAACATCCCTACCGCAAACATTAGTATGTACTCCAGGGACGCTTGAGCTCTCCTACTCATTATTAGCCACCTATATAAGTTATAGGATGGTAAATAGAAGGAAATACATGGAATAAAATAAAATTGGTAGTCCAAAGATCAGCCACTCTGGTTCAGCTGGTTGAGAGTGTTATTAAGCTCCGATCCAGTGCTGTTTATGGTGTTGGTGGCACTCTGGGTTCTACCACGGAGCTGCCTGACCACGATCAAGATTATTATCAGGGCAGCCGCAATCATAAACAGATACTCGATTGCTCCCTGAGCCTTCCTCTTCATGGTTTCACCTCCAAAGGATTACTTCATACACTAATGCACAGAAAAAGCTTATATATGTTTCTGCTCAGAATTGTGAGTAATATACTCAATATTGTCGAGTGAGCAGGGGTGGTCATGTGCGATTGGCCAGTATCCAATGTGAATCAGCAAGTGTTGAAGATTGTGTAAACACTGTTGTAACTAAATCAAAGGAACTGCTCTCCTCAGCACCCGGATTCATATATTCCTCTAAAATCTCACTAAGCTTTGGAGCTTTTATGAACCTGAACGTGACCCTGCTGCTCGACACGACGGTTACAATGGAGAAGGGGATTCTGGTCGAGCACGCAACCGGCAGAAACAGAGGGGATGCCGTCTCGAAGGCCCTTGGACTCCTCAACGCGAAGCTGCCGGAGGAAGCGAAGGTGGTCGACTTCGAGGTTGGAACTTACACCACCCCAGTTACCAGGAGAACCTACGGTGTTGTCGTGGCGGTTTACAACGTCTCCCCCGAGCACAGGGCCCTCCCGAACCTGACGATAAAGGAGCGGAGGGCCCTGCTGGCCCATGTTCTCCAGATATTCAACTACAACCCTAAAGTCCTGAACATCTCGGAACTGGCGAGAACGTTTGGGGTCTCAAGGGACTCCATATACTACGATATCGAACAGATACTGAAGGAGAACGGGCTCAGCCGGTGACCCAGAATGGTCTGGGTGTGGCTGAGAGTACGAAGATTATAACGGCAACGAGCGCCAGTAGCAGTCTCTTCTTGGATATCGGACTCGCCTCATCCAGAGCCCCGGGATTGCCCATGGCACCCATCATCAGGACGAGGATCCCCCACAGGGCCCATCCAACCCACAGGTAGCTCATGGCCAGCATGCCGAGCCCCAGTGCCAGGGTGAAGTAGTAATGTGCCTTCTCCCCGAGGAACGCCCTGGCGATATGCCCCCCGTCCAGCTGGGCGGCCGGGACGAGGTTTAGAAACGTCACGAGGATACCCACCCAACCGGCAATCGCCACGGGATGAAGGAAGACGGTGCCGTTCTGGGGAAAGTTAACGACGTATCTTTCCAGCAGAATGAAGAACAGGTTCTCGCCGAACAGGATGCTCTTACTGGTGGCAGGCATCGACGCCCCGGGAACCACCGCCGAGAGTCGCAGTCCTATTACGCTTACCGGGATCGCAACGAGAAAACCCGCGATGGGCCCGCTGACGCCGAGGTCTATTGCAGCGTTTCTTGTTGGAAGAGGCGATTTAACCCTTATAATGGCCCCCAGTGTACCCAGGAAGTTTGGAAACGGAATAAAGTATGGAAAAGTGGCCCTTACGTTGTGATAGGCCGCGGCCACCTTATGTCCCATTTCGTGGGTTCCAAGTATGGCCATGAGGCTGACCGAGAACGCAATCGCATCCAGCCAGGGATCCCTAACCCCAGGCAGCCCGTACTCATCGAGCAACGCGATGTAGTTAACGGCCAGATAGTAGCCGGCTAGAAGCGTCGTTGCTATGGTAGCCAACAAGAAAGCGATCGGAAGCCAGAGGTTATCCTTTTTGGGCGCCTGAGCCGGGAAAACGAAGAGAAGGGTCTTACCCTCGCGTCTTTTGAGGGCCGCCCAGTAGCCCATCTTCTCCAGTTCCCCAAGGACCCTCTCAAAGTTCCGCTCAAATATCTCGTGAACCTCATAGACGAACACGTTGCCATCCGTCTTCATGAGTTCGGCATTGTAAAAGCGTTTGATGGTCTCCACGACCTCCCCCGGAAGGGCCGGAGGGCCGGCATGTACCGGAAGCTCTAACGGCTGGACGGGCGCTTCCTCCCCGCTCCCAGCGTAACCCACCAACACCATGTCCCCGCCGCACTTGGGGCAGGCTCCCTCAAGCAGGGGTTCGTTTGAATCCACCTCCTCCCGGTGGCCGCAGTTTATGCACTCGTAAATTCCCCGGACCATTTTTGCCTCCCGATAGAGAAGAGGGTGGAGGGGTTAAAAACCCTACTCCCCAGAGTTGAGAACCTCCACCTCCCCCGAGTCTCCGTTCACCCTAACCGTTGCCCCGTTCTTAAGCTTCGAAACGTCTATCCCATCCACCATCGGGATCTCCGCTATTATTGCCCCGGTTGCGACTATTGTCTCTGCCTCACCAACTATTATCGCTTTGGGGGCCTTGCCGTTCTTTTTAAGCGCGTAGATGACGTAGGACCCAACGGTCGAGCCCTTCCCCCGGGGGAACGCCAGGACCTTTCCAGATATGTTCTGCCCCCTGATATCACTCTCCGCGTCGGTCACCACCCCTGTCTCCGGATCAACTCCACCCAGAAACGAGAGAGGCTTTTGAGAGACCACAAGCTCCCCCTCGGCAGTTCCACCCACCACTCTCCTTCCTTTAAGCTTCATTCCACTCACCTCATGGGGATTCCATGATCAGGTTCTCGGCATCGTCAAGTCTCACACTGAAGCCGAAGGAACGGAAGTAGAACGCGCTCTTTCCGCTGTTGGTCGCTATGCCCTTATACCAGCCCTTCAGGGGCGAAACCACGAAGCACGCATCAACTATGATCCTGCCGTTGTACCGCTCTATGACCTCCGTGTAACCGAGGGAATCCGCTAGGGCCTTCACCGCCCGGCTCGCAGTTATGAAGAGGGGTATCCTGAGGGGCCTCCCGCGCATCCTGAGGAGCTCCGCAATCTCTTTCACCTCGGAAAGCGACGCGTGGGGACAGCCGATGAGTATCATGTCTATTCCACTCCAGTCGTCGCGGAATGCCTCCCTCACGGCTTTTATGTCGGAATCTTCAACGGTTATTCTCTCGATCCTGTCGTCAATCGCGTTCCGGTACTCCGGTGTCTCCCCCTCTACATGGTAAAGCGCCACGCTTCCACTGGCGGCCATGGCCGCTCCCATCTCCTTAAGGAACTCAGTTTTTTGGGGTTTTAGGTTGATGAAGTACGGAACGTCGTTTCCAAGAGTCTTCCCCACGTGATAACCCAGGGCCGCGTAATCAACGAATGTCCTAACTTCAGCCCCTACGTCCACGATCACAGTCGCCCGCCTGCTCTCGTCAAGATGCAGGCCGTAGTTCGGAGTCTTACCGACTATCGCCGCGGCCAGACTCGACGGGCCCCCCTCCCTGTTTGTTCTGGCTCCAATTATTGAGTTCGCAAAACTCACCGCGGAGCTCTCACTCCACGCTAAGTGGTCGCCGAACTTCGGTAGGTTGGCACCGTAGTAGGGGGTGCAGGTTGAGGTGGCCTCTATCCCCATTGACCTGTAGAGCCCAAGCACTCTCCCCTGCTTCTCCATAAACTCGTCGTCACCTATCCCGGCCGGATTCAGGGTTGTATACACCGAAACCCTTGCTCCAGCGTCCACAAAATCCCTCAGAAACTCCATTCCGGCATCTCCGATGTTCTTGTAGGAAACGCCGGCAACCTGAGCGCTCTTGATGGGAATGAGCCGGTCGGCACCATAGATCTCCCCAAGCGCCACGAGTATCTCCATGGCCTTCTGAAGTGCGTAGCCGTATTCGCCGGCCAGAATCAGTTCCTCCTCTTTGGTCAGGTACATCTCACCACCAATATTCCTGGCGGTCTTGGTACTTATAGGCGTTTCTTACGTTTCACCTTTCACGCTGACTCGTAAATACAAAAAGGACTGACGGCTGGTACTTTGATTCAACTGATTAGGGGTCAGGATGATAATGACTTGATCAGAAATGTTTTATACAATGATGGTGTAATAGGTAACATCCATTAACGGAGACGATACATTATGAACAATTCCTGGCTGTTATTGGATGGCACTACGTTAACGTTCAGGAGGAATGAGATATGAAGAAGATTCTGGTCGTGTTTGGGGTTCTGCTCCTGATAGGAAGCACCGTGGGGATGGCTTACGCCCTTGCGGAGCCACCTTCGAAGGAAACCCTCATCAGAGGCGTTGAGAGTGTGAACCGCTACTCCTTCACCCGCGAAGTCACCTTTGACCAGTTCCACGTAATGGGAATTCACAACGGAACGGCCCCTCACGTTGAAAAGAAGTTCGCGTACACGGGAAAAGTCGTGGCGAGGGGCCAGGTTGACTTAACCGGCGGGACGGTGAAAGAGTACGAGGAGTTCTACATGAACGGTACGCTCGTGATGAGTGGGAACGTTACGGTCAACCTCCGGACCGGAGACGTCAGCGGCAGGGTGAAGCTGGCCAACGGAACGGTGATGGACGTCGTTGACTTCTGGAAAGAATACTTTGGACTCTCCCGGGAGGAGGCCCTGCTGATGTTCCAGGAAAACCTCCCCCTCGTGTCCCTCCGCAAGAGGCTCCAGGAAGGTGGGAAGGTCGAGATAGCCGAGAACGATCCGGTTGGTGGCAGAATTCTGAGGGGCCTCGGCCTTGAAGGAAAAACGTATTCCTACGACATAGAAACGCCCTCCGGGACAACCTGGACCCTCACCGTGGACGACAGG